>NZ_JABXWS010000042.1:0-55991 GCF_015594425.1 Novosphingobium sp. HR1a | reverse complement strand
ACTGAACTGCTGATGTGCATTGAGGGCCAGCATGGTTTCCGTCTTGCCAGTGCCCGTGGGCATCACAATCGTGGAGGGGTGGTCGAACGCGTTGAATGAGCCAGTGCCGCGTGCAGAGCGCCCACTTGCGGCCTGCGAAGCCCATGTTGAGCTGGATTATCGTTCGTGGCGGGCTTTCCCTCGCGCAGATGGAATGCATCTTGCCATGAACGTGAAACCGCGGCCAATCGCTCGTTGCGTGCATTCCGATCGAGCGCGGCGATATTGGTCGGCGTGATGTTTATCCAGCGACCCTGGCCCGCTTCCAGCGCATCCACAATTGCCTTGGGCTCGGCCGCCTCGGGCACCAGCAAGACCAGATCTGCCTCCAGCTCGGTGGACGTCTTGTTGCTGATGATCTTGAGCGTTTCCCCGGAAGACAGGGTCGTCTCGTATCCGTTCACACGGCGAACAGCGAAGGGACGCAAGCGACAGGTTTCGAGAGATGCAGGAACCTCCAGTTGGCGCACCGGGCTGCCGAGAACCTTGCCTTCCACAGCCAGCCGCTGGGGGATGAGCAAGCGGACTTCGTCGTCGAAAAGCCCCGCCTGTCCATTCACGGTCTGCTGCTTGCGCGACGCCATCCGTCGTTACCTCATGTTGAATGCCGGTTCCCCCGTGCCGGCCATCAGTGTTTCTGGTCCTTGGGGGGATTGGGGTCGTTGCCCGGCGCTACGGTGTCGGAGTCGCGCCAGCGACCGTCACGACCCTGAATCCGGACTTCTCCTCCGCCAAGATTGGCCACAGTCTGCTTGGCAGCCTGTTCGGCTGCCCGCTGCGTCTTGTGCACACTGCTGGCGCGATCCGCATTCGGGGCCTTTACCGCCCAGCCGTCGGGATGCTTGGTGACGTACCTGTCTGCCATGGAATGCCTTCCTTTCGCGTTGACTGCTGAATGGCAGATGCATATAGGAACTATACTGACTATTATGTCAAGTGGGTATAGTTTA
Source organism: Novosphingobium sp. HR1a (assembly GCF_015594425.1). NCBI lineage: Bacteria > Pseudomonadati > Pseudomonadota > Alphaproteobacteria > Sphingomonadales > Sphingomonadaceae > Novosphingobium > Novosphingobium sp. HR1a. Next base: position 55,002 of record NZ_JABXWS010000042.1, on the reverse strand, counting down.
TATTCGTATTGAGAGGTGGAAATGCGCTGGGGTGTCGAGCAGCGGCTTGAATTCATCGAATTCCGCCTGTTTTGGGAGGGGGCGATCAATCGCGCCGACCTGACCGAGTTTTTCGGGGTTTCCGTTCCGCAAGCATCAAAGGATCTGACGCTCTATCAGGAGCGGGCGCCTGGAAACATGGAGTATGACAAGCGGGGCAAGCGTTATGTCGCGGCGAAGCGGTTCACGCTTCGGTTCATGGATCCCGATCCCTACGCCTACCTGTCCCAGCTGCGTTCAGTGACCGAAGGCGCGATCCCGCCGGTGGAATCCTGGATCGCGACTCTGCCTGCAGCCGATGTCGCGATGACACCCAAGCGGGACATTAGCATCGAGGTTTTGCGCAGGACGCTGGATGCCGTCCGCGAGCGCACGTCGATCGAGGTCTTTTACCAATCCATGAATTCACGGCGGCCGGACCCAACCTGGCGTCGGATTACCCCCCATGCCTTTGGCTTCGACGGCTTCCGTTGGCATACGCGCGCCTATTGTCACCTTGAGGAGCGCTTCAAGGACTTCCTTCTTCCCCGGATTCTAGAGGTTCGTAACGAAGGTGAGCCTGGTGCTGGCGGTGAGCAGGATTGGCTCTGGAACAACTATTTCGACGTGATAATCGGGCCGCATCCCGACCTGACCGAAAGCCAGAAAAAGGTCGTCGCAAAGGACTATGGGTTTGAGCAAGGTAGCGGCCACTTGTCCGTTCGCTATGCCATGCTGTTTTATGTTCTGAAGCGTCTGGGTTTGCTAGGGGATGCGTCGAAATTGAGCGCCCGCACTCAGCATATCGTGACTATAAATCGCAAAGAGACTGAAGCCGCGCTGGAAAAGGCGGAGTTTCAACTATGACGCTTGGGCGGAGGACTGATTGATGGCGGCCAAGCTTGAGGACATCAAGAACGGTGCATCGGTGCGCGGAATTGCGTCGAACCAAGCTGCGCAGGTTCTGTCCATCGACTGGATCGGCGATCAGGCGATCAATGTCGTTTTCCGTGACCACAATGGAATCGTTGCCGAGGCCGTTCTCTATCGGGACGACGAACATCGCCTGGAGGTCGAGCAAGGTGGGCGGCCTTGGTCGTTCGATGCTGATGGCGCTCTTCTGCGCTTGGTGACCGAGGCCAACCGGATCAAGCTGGCGCACTACTTCGATCCCTATCTCGCTATTCACACGAGTCTGGTCGATCCCCTCCCGCATCAAATTTCCGCAGTCTATGCCGAAATGCTGCCGCGCCAGCCACTGCGGTTTCTCCTCGCCGACGATCCGGGTGCGGGCAAGACCATCATGGCGGGCCTGCTCATGAAGGAGCTGATTGCGCGCAGCGACCTCGAGCGTTGCCTGGTGGTCGCGCCGGGAAGTCTCGTCGAGCAATGGCAGGACGAACTGGGCCAGAAATTCAATCTCGAATTCGACATTCTCAGTCGCGACATGATCGAGACGTCTCGGTCGGGCAATCCCTTCAGCGACCGCGATCGATTGATCGTCCGCCTCGACGTCCTCGCACGCAACGAAGAGCTCCAGGAAAAGCTCATGAGCGCCCAAGAGTGGGACCTCATCATCTGCGATGAAGCCCATCGCATGTCCGCGACCTACTTCGGCGGCGAAGTCAAATACACGCGGCGCTATCAAGTGGGGCAGAAGCTCGGCCAGGTCTGCCGGCACCTGCTGCTCATGTCTGCCACGCCGCACAACGGCAAGGAGGAGGATTTCCAGCTGTTCATGGCGCTGCTCGATGGCGACCGCTTTGAAGGCCGGTTCCGCGATGGCGTCCATTATGCCGATACCGCTGACATGATGCGGCGTCTGACGAAGGAGGAGTTGCTCAAATTCGATGGGCGCCCGCTTTTTCCGGAGCGTCGTGCCCGAACCGTCAAGTACGAATTGTCCGACGGCGAGGCGGCCCTCTATACGGCGGTCACCGAGTATGTCCGGACCGAGATGAACCGTGTGAAGCGGTTCGCCGAAGGTGACGGAAAGAAGCGCAACAATGTCGGGTTCGCTCTACAGATCCTTCAGAGGCGTCTCGCATCCTCGCCAGCCGCGATCTACCAGTCACTCAAACGGCGCAAGGAACGGCTTGAAAATGAGCTGGGCGAGGCCCGCCTCGCTGCAAAAGGGCGCCGTTCGGGCATAGGCGAGCCGACGGTCAACGTCGATATGCTCGGGAACATCGAGGAGTACGGGCAGGAGGAGATCGACGAACTTGAAGACCTGATTTCGACCGGAGCAACCACTGCAGAAACGGTCGAGCAGCTCGCTCTTGAGGTCGAGACTCTCAAGGGACTTGAATCCATGGCGCTGGGTGTTCTGCGCTCTGGCGTCGACACCAAATGGAGCCAACTGAATCGGATCCTCGACGATGAACTGATGGTCGATGCCGCGGGCAATCGGCGCAAGCTCATCATCTTCACCGAGCCCAAGGACACCCTTCACTATCTCCTGGACAAGGTTCGCGCGCGTCTCGGCAATCCCGAGGCGGTCGATGTGATCCATGGAGGCGTTTCGCGGGAGGAGCGCCGCAAGGTGGTCGAGCGCTTCATGCAGGATAAGGACCTGGTGGTCCTGATTGCAAACGATGCTGCGGGCGAAGGTGTGAACCTTCAGCGCGGGCATTTGATGGTTAACTACGATCTGCCCTGGAATCCGAACAAGATCGAACAACGCTTCGGTCGTATCCATCGCATCGGCCAGACCGAAGTCTGTCACCTCTGGAACCTTGTAGCGGCCGACACGCGCGAAGGTGAAGTCTACGCCCGGCTTCTGGAAAAGCTCGAAGCGGCACGCGAAGCCTTGGGCGGCCGGGTCTATGATGTTCTGGGCGAACTGTTCGAGGGAACCGCGCTCAAGGATCTCCTGTTCGAAGCCATCCAGTATGGCGAGCAGGATGACGTCAAAGCCCGTCTTTTCCAGCAAGTCGATGGCGCCGTCGATCAGGCTCATCTCCTCGAATTGTTGCGTCGACGGGCGTTGACCAACGACACGATGCCCGCTGCCGCCGTTGAAGAACTCCGCCTCGAAATGGAGCGCGCCGAGGCGCTGCGGCTTCAACCCCATCACATTCAGAGCTTCTTCGTCGAGGCGTTCGAGCATCTAGGCGGCCGGATCAAGCGGCGAGAGGAGGGGCGTTGGGAGATCACGCACGTTCCGGTTCGCATACGCGAAAGAGACCGCCAGATCGGGACAGGCGCTCCGATCCAGAAGCAGTACGAACGCATCTGTTTCGAGAAGGACAAGATCAACCAGCAGCCCGTTGCGGCCTTCGTCTGCCCCGGACACCCGCTCCTGGAAGCGGTGATCAGCCTCGTCCGCGAACAGTATGAGCAGATCATGCGTCAGGGAGCGATATTGGTGGATGACACCGATGGGGGAGATAGCCTGTCCGCCATCTTCCTGCTGGAGCATACGATCCAGGACGGGCGGCTCACAAGCCTTGGAAAGCCGCATGTGATTTCCCAGCGGCTTCAGTTTGCTGCGATCGACAAATCTGGCAAGACGGTAAACGCAGGGATTGCGCCTCACCTTAATCTTCGGCCAGCGACGAGCGATGAAGTCGGGTCGGTCCGCGATCTTCTCGAGGAAGATTGGCTCACCAGCGAACTCGAGAAGGCCGCGATCCGCTTCGCCACGGTCGAACTCGCGCAGGGACATGTCGCCGAAGTGAAGGCGCGGCGGATTCCCGAGATCGACAAGGTCGAGCAGGAAGTTCGGGCGCGGCTCAAGAAGGAAATCAATTACTGGGACTCCCGGGCGTTCGAACTCAAGGAAGAGGAAAAGGCAGGCAAGAAGACGCGCCTGAACTGGCAGAACGCACAGCGTCGCGCTGAGGACCTCGCCGAACGTCAGAAGCGCCGCATGGACCAGCTCGAAAAGGAACGCTTCATTTCCTCGCAACCGCCCCGCGTGCGCGGGGGAATGGTGGTCATCCCGAGTGGACTGCTGGCGGCGCGCCAAACGTCGACTGATGGGATTCCTGATCAGTTTGCAGTCGATCCGGCTGCACGCCGTCAGATCGAAATGGCAGCAATGGCAGCGGTCATTGCCGCCGAGAAGGGGCTGGGAAACCGGCCTGTCGACCTCTCCGCCAAAAAGCTTGGCTACGATATCGAATCTTACGATCCAGAATCAGGGCACATGCGCTTCATCGAGGTCAAGGGTCGGATCGATGGAGCGAACTCGGTGATGGTTACACGCCAAGAGATCATCACCTCCCTGCATGAACCGGACAAGTTCATCCTGGCAATCGTCGCGGTCGCTGAGGGCGTGGGGAACGAGCCTCGCTATGTTCGTGGTCCTCTCGTCGATCGGGAGCCGTCATTCCTTGAAACCGCAGTTCAGTTCCACCTCGCCCGACTACTGGAGCGGTCGGAGGCGCCCCGATGAGTTCAAGCGCAAAGCCGACCAAAAGCGCGAGCATGCCTCCGCCTTATTTTGAGGGGATCAGGGCGCGCGCTTCTGCCCGCTGGGACCAGTTGGAAGCCGATCCGGAACTCGCTGGACCATGGCACCAGCTTTTCAAACAGGTCCAAAGTCCGCGCCATATTCTGTCGGAACTCCTCCAGAACGCCGATGACGCTGGCGCAAGCGAGGCGCATGTCTCAATCGAAGACGGCCGCTTCGTGTTCGAGCACAATGGGGAGGATTTCATTGAGGCGCATTTCGCATCGATCTGTCGCTTCGGCTACTCGAACAAGCGCGCACTTCACACCATCGGATTCCGTGGGATTGGCTTCAAGAGCACATTCAGCCTGGGTGATCGCGTTGAACTTCTGACACCCACTCTCGCCATCGAGTTTGATCGGAGCCGGTTCACTCAACCTCACTGGATGCCCGGAAAATCGCTCACTTCGGGCACAACCAAGGTCGAGGTGGCGATTTCAAGCGACCTTCGCCGCCAAGAGGTCGAAAAGAACCTGGCCGAATGGCTCAAGAGCCCGGTGTCACTCCTGTTTTTCAGGAATATCCGAAAGCTGCGGATCGGAGATCAATCCGTCCACTGGCAGAGCCTCGGCGCTGGACCGGTCGAACAGAGCGAATGGATGGCGCTCGACGAGAAGGCGGAGGACCCGTTTCTTCTCGTCCGTTCGAATGAAGAGGCCTTTCCGACAGAGGCTTTGGAAGAGATCCGTCAGGAGCGCATGCTGGGCGTGGAGGACAGTGGCGAATTTCCGCCATGCCGCGTTGAGATCGTTCTGGGCGCCAAGGGCAGATTGTACGTTGTCCTTCCCACAGGCGTGGAAACCAAACTGCCATTCGCCTGCAATGCGCCATTCATTCAGGACCCGGCCCGGCTCAAGATCAAGGATCCGGCAATTTCGCCGACCAACCGTTGGCTTCTGGAGCGTGCCGGGCAGCTCGCCGCGCAGGCGATGGAGCGGTGGATCGGGGACTCCTCCGTCGGCCTCCAGGATCGAGCGATCGCATATGGTCTCCTTCCTGACGTGGACCGGAAGGCGAGTGACCTTGAAGGCATGTGTGCGGCTATCACCGAGTTGGCCTTTGATGCTGCGATCAAGGACAAGCCGATCCTTCTCACGGACGAGGGAAAGCTCGTTTCCGGCAAAGCGGCGATCATCATGCCGCCCGCTGTTTTTGAGGTCTGGCCAGCCGAGCAGGCAATGGCTTTGCTGGATGAAACTGGCCGGCCGGCGTTCCTGCGGCATGTCTCGGCGGGCAATCGGACAAAGCTCAAGAACTGGGGTTTCGTCGAGGAGTTTACCAAGGACGATCTGCTGGAGCGTTTGTCCGAGGTTCATTTGCCTAGGCCGGCGACCTGGCGGCACTTGCTCAATCTCTGGGCCTATATCGCGCCCGAGGTAACAGGGTACGATTGCAGCGATCCATCCGCGCTCCGCATCGTGCCTGTTCAAGGTCAGGACGTCCTGTATTCTGCGGCCGAGGTCGTGCGCCTCGGCGAGAAAAAGCTGCTTCAGTCCGATGACGATTGGTCCTTCCTTTCCGAGCACCTGATTGTTTTGAACCAGAATTGGACCCGCTTTTTGGCCGATCAGCGGCGGGAGAAAGCGGGTGCCAAGGACCAGCGAAAGGATCCGGCTCAAGCGGCGCTAGATGTCCTCGAAGAGATCGGCTTGAATGATACGAGCGACGTCAACTCGGTCATCGAACTTGTTGCGGATGCCTATTTTTCATCCGGCCAGCCAAAGATGGCAGACTGTGTACGCCTCGCCCAGATCGCAGCAAAGCTGAACGCAACCCCTGGGGCCGCGTTTCGATATGCGGCTGCCGATCGGAAGCTGCGCGGAACCAACAGCACGATCCTTTTCGACGAGGATGGGACCCTTGATGCCTTGCTTCCCAAGGCCGTGCAGGAAACCCAGCTTCTCCATCAGGACTACTCGGCGAGCTTCACGTCATGCTCGCGGGATGAGTGGTTGCGGTGGGTAGGCTCGGGTCGCTCGGGCCTGCAGACTTTTGCGCCTTTGGCTTCGAAGAGAATCTCAATCTACGGCCGGTCGCGGATAGTCGCGGAAGCAAAGTCACGCGGTCAAAAGGCCGCCCTGTCATATCATTATGTGACCGACAGCTTCGAGATCGAAGACTGGGATTATGGAGCGGACTACTGGCGGCATTGGGAGGCTGAGGCTGCAAGCGATCCGTCATTCTGGACAAAAGTCGCGGCGCGAATATTTGCCCAGCGCGAAACCTATTGGTCCAGGGCATCCGGCGCCCGCATCGTTCAGATCGCCACCACCGGTTCGCGGCGCGCGGTCAGTTGGGACACGCTTGCTGCGGGCTGGATACTAAAGCTTCGCGAAAAGCCCTGCCTACCCGATACGCGCAACACGCCGCACATTCCCGCCGACCTGCTCCGTCGAACATCGGAAACCGAGTCCTTCATTGACGTCGAACCCTTCGTTCAGGGCATTCTGGATCGGGAAGCAACGCGCCCGCTATTGGACCTCTTGGGCGTTCGGAAAACGCCGAGCGGTCCGGAACAATTGCTCAAGCGACTACGGGCGCTTGCCGGTGCGCAACGCGCTCCGGTCCTTGAAGTTGAAAAATGGTATCGGCGCCTCGACGGGATGTTGGATGGCTGCTCGACCGCGGACGCCCAAAGCGTCAGGGATGCCTTCCAATCCGAAAAGCTCATCCTGGCGCACGACGGCTCGTGGGTCACGGCATCTACAGTCTTTCTTCATGCGGACGAGGAGGATGTGCCGGGAGCCGCGATCATTCGGGCTTCGGTCGGCGATCTCAGTCTTTGGCGCCGGGTCGGCGTGGCGGATCGCCCTTCGGCGGATATCGCCCTGGAATGGTTGAACTCGCTCGAATCCGACTCAACGCTCGCGGCAGATGAAGCTCGGCGAGTACGGGCGCTGATCGTCAAATATCCCATCCGGATATGGCAGGAGTGCGGGCACTGGATGAACCTGCTTGGCGAGTGGGCGCCGGTGGGTACGCTTGAATACGCCTTTAGTCTCCAGGGGCTGATCAAGTGGAGCCACCTCCATGACTGGGTCAAGCGCAAGACCGCAGATTGCCAGAGATTGGCAGGGGATGTGATGCAAACACCGCCGTTCGCGGCGCTTCCGGCACTCTCCCACTTCGTCGAAGAGCGGTTCAATCAACCATCATTGCTCGGGGGCCCCCAGGAGCGTCGCGCCTGGTTGACGGCGTTCGGCAGGCAGCTTGGCCGTATCGAACTTGCCGATGCTGGTGAAACCGAGCGTGTGCGGCATGTCGCCATGGCGATCGAACGGACGACCTGGGCTGCCGCGCCCAAGCTCGAGGTGATCCCCTACTTGGACGGCGTTCCAGCCGGCACGGCTAGGCTGACCGACATCCTTTGGCATGACGGCACGCTGTTCGTTACGCCGCTCTCCAAGGCCAAGCTGGCAAAGCGCGTACCGGAGGAGATTGGCAAGTCGCTCAGCTCCGATATCCAGGCCGCGCTCGCCTATGCCTTTGAGCGGTCGCCGGAGGACATCCAGGCCTACCTCGAAGAGAACTTCTCACTTGGGCCGGAGCGAGTTGAGGCGCCCGCTCCCGGCGAGCAAGTCCACGAATATGCGGATCAGCATGGAGCAATTGCCGATGCGGAAGATCCGGCGCAGCCTCCAAACCCTGAGTCCTCCGACGCCGACGATATCGAAACCGATGACGTGTTCACTTACGACGCGGACGACGAACCTGTGACGCCGCCCGAGGATACGGCTCGGCCAGCCGAACCTGAAATCCTGCCTCCTGACATCCCGGTCAAGCCGCGTCCGACGCCTAGACCGGCGCGGCCGAGTGTCATTGCGCGATTTGCATGTGCCAAGGGTTACAAGGCCGATGGAGCCGATCGCTTCTTCCACTCCGACGGTAGCTGGATCGGTCGCGCGAACGGAAGCAGATTTCCTTGGGAATGCCGGTCTTCTTCTGGCGAAGTCCTCTGCCATTATTACCCCAAGGAACACTGCCTTGAGCTTGAGCCTCTACAGATCGAGGCCGACGTCTGGGGGCTGCTCGACCAACGCCCGGCCGACTATTCCTTCATCCTCACGACCCCGGACGGCGAGCCCGTTGAAATGACGGGAACACGCCTGTGCGCGATGCGCGAAGGCGGTGAGATCACCATTCATCCTGCGACTTATAGGCTGGTTTATGACCTCGACACCTAATCTCAAAAAGAAGCTGATCGAGGTTGCGATCCCGCTCGAAGCGATCAACGCCGCCTCCGCACGCGAAAAGTCGATCCGGCATGGGCACCCATCCACGCTGCATTTGTGGTGGGCGCGACGACCACTGGCGGCGTGCCGCGCAGTGCTGTTCGCGCAGCTTGTCGATGACCCGTCGAGCGATCTCGAAAACTTCCCCACGCCAGAAGCGCAGGAGGTCGAGCGCAAGCGCTTGTTCGGCATCATCGAGGAATTGGTGAAGTGGGAGAACTCCACCAACGAGGAAGTGCTGGAGCGCGCACGCACTGAAATCCGCAAGAGCTGCGAGGGCGAGTTACCGCCGGTCTATGATCCGTTCTCGGGCGGCGGGTCGATCCCCTTGGAGGCGCAGCGCCTTGGTCTGCCTGCATATGGGTCTGACTTGAACCCGGTCGCGGTGATGATCGGCAAGGCGATGATCGAGATTCCACCCAAGTTCAAAGACCGGAAGCCGATCCACCCAGGCGCGAAGGATAGTCAGTTCTATCGCAACGCTGAGGGTCTTGCCGAGGATGTCAAATACTATGGCGAGTGGATGCGCGAGAAGGCGTGGGAGCGTATTGGACATCTTTACCCGCAGGTGGATCTGCCTAGGCAACTAGGTGGCGGGAAAGCGACCGTCGTTGCCTGGATTTGGGCGAGGACCGTTCCGAGCCCCGACCCTGCCTTTGCGGGAGTACCGGTGCCGATTGCATCGAGTTTCCTGCTCACACCTATGAAAGGGAAAGAGGCTTGGATCGAGCCCGTAGTCGACAAAGCTGCGAAGACCATAGCCTACAAAGTCAGGCACGGTGGAACGGTTGACGAATTAGCTAAAGCTAAGGAAGGCACGAAATCTGGACGTGGTGCGAATTTCATATGCGTCCTGTCTGGGACGGCAATTACCCCTGAATACGTGAAAGAAACTGGACGTGCAGGTAGGATGGGGCAAGCTCTGATCGCTATAGTGGCTGAGGGGAAAGGCGGGAGATATTTCGTCGATGCTTCGGCTGACCATGAGGCGATAGCATTTTCCACAAAGCCAAGCTGGAAGCCAGAAACTGCATTGCCTGCCGATCCGCGGAATTTTTGGACGATCGACTACGGGCTGACTACATTTGGAAGTCTTTTTACAGACCGGCAATTGGTGGCTCTCAATGCCTTTTCGGATTTGGTTGAAGAAGCCCGACTGAAGGCAGAAGAGGACGCCATTGCATCGGGCTTGTCGGCTGATGGTGTTGAACTGCGAAACGGCGGAACGGCCGCAAAGGCTTACTCTGAGGCCATCAGCCTCTATCTGTCGTTTCTCATTTCCAAATTGGCCGACAAAGGGTCGACTATTTGCACTTGGGATGCTGGACCTGCATCCAACAAATCGGCATCAGGACGATCAGCCCGAGTGGCAACGGTCCGTGTGACATTCGGACGACAGTCGCTACCGATGACCTGGGATTTCGCGGAGGTAAATTTCTTTAGTTCGTCGGTGGGCGCGCTTGAGACGGTTTTGAAGACGCTCGCAACTCCTATTCAATATTTTCCGCCCCAAGCTCCACCTGGGTCAATCGTGCAGCACGATGCACAGACGGTCGATCTTCCAGATGGCGCCGTGATTTCGAGCGACCCACCATATTATGACAACATCGGATATTCGGATTTATCGGACTTCTTTTTTTGTTGGCTGCGGCCATCACTGAGAAAGATTTTTCCAGATATTTTTGGTCTCTTGGCTACTCCGAAGACAGAGGAGCTTGTTGCAACTCCCTACCGCCATGAAGGTAAGGGGTCGGCCGAAGTGTTTTTCTTAGAAGGAATGCGTTCTGCTATCCGCAATATGGCTTTGAAGTCATCTGATAAATTTCCGGCGACGATTTACTATGCTTTCAAGCAAAGTGAAGTATCGCAAGAGGGTATTAGTTCGACCGGCTGGGCGACCTTTCTTCAGGCAGTGATCGAAGCCGGTTATTCTGTTGTAGGCACTTGGCCGGTTAGAACGGAGATGGCGAGCCGGATGATTGCTTCTGGCACGAACGCTCTTGCCAATTCGGTCGTCTTGGTGTGCCGGAAGAAGGCGAACACGGCAGAGGTCGTTACCCGCGCCGAGTTTATCCGCGCGTTGAAACGTGAACTGCCACCGGCGATTTCCGAGCTGCAGGCTGCCAACATCGCGCCGGCGGATATGCCACAATCAGCTATCGGACCCGGCATGGGCGTGTTCTCGCGTTACAAGGCTGTCCTGGAGTCGGACGACAATCCGATGAGCGTGAAAACTGCGCTTCAGCTTATAAACAAGGAACTCGACGAATATCTGGGCGGCATTCAAGGCGAGTTTGATGCTGAAACTCGGTTTGCCATCACCTGGTTCGAGCAGAATGGGTTGAAGACCGGCGAATATGGCACGGCCAACAGCATAGCAACGGCGCGCGGCATCTCGGTCGAAAGCGTCAAGCACGCCGGGATCGTCGAAAGCGCCGCCGGCAAGGTGCGCATCCTCGCGCGTGACGAACTCGATGAGGATTGGGACCCGGAAGACGACCATCACCTGACTGTATGGGAGTGTCTCCAGCATCTGGTCAGGCAACATGAGAAGGACGGCATTTCTCATTACACTGTCGTTCTGCTCAAAAAGATCAACACCCATGCCGACGCCGTGAAAGATCTCGCCTATTGCCTCTACGACATCAGCGCCAACAAGCGGAAGGATGCGAAGGAGGCTACGTCTTACAACGCCTTGATCGCGGATTGGGCTGAACTGTCGCGACAGGCGGCAGCTATCCACGACACCAGTGGCAATCGCCAGATGAATATGGACATTTGAGGGGAATTTCGACGTGGCGAAAAGCACGCGGCAGTATGTTTTCGAAGGCATGGAATTGCTCCCCTCGGCGCTTATACCGTTCGTCGAGAAGCGTCTGGAAAGCTCCATCAAGGGCCATTGGCAGCTAGAGGTAGTCCAGCGCATTCAGGGGTTGCGGCCAAATTCCGCCGGCGAAGTCGGTTGGGACCAGCAGGGTCTGCTCAAGACCATGATGGCCTTCTGGAAGGATGCCTTTGCTACTGTCCTAGGCCATCCCGAACGATCCTACGTCTCTGAGCTGCTCGACGTGCGCAACAAGCTCTCGCACAATGAGACCTTCACTTACGATGACGCCGAGCGCGCCCTTGATTCCATGCGTCGCTTGATGGAAGCGATCAGTGCGGGCGAAGTGGCAGATCAGCTCGGCAAAATGCGCGATACTATCCTGCGGACAAAGTTTTCCGAGCTTCAACGCAACGAGGAACGCCGCAAGACACAGCGACTGGAAATTTCGGTCGAAACGGTAGCTGGTTTGCTCCCGTGGCGCGAGGTGGTGGAGCCGCATCAGGACGTCGCCACTGGTGAATTTCAGCAAGCCGAATTTGCCGCAGACCTGGCCAAGGTTCATTCGGGGAGCGCGCCTCCCGAGTACCGGGATCCACGGCAGTTTTTCAGCCGAACCTATCTCACCGAGGGCTTGAGCACACTGCTGGTCGGCGCCGCTAAGCGCCTGACCGGTTCGGGTGGCGATCCCGTCGTCGAACTGCAAACCAATTTTGGTGGTGGCAAGACGCACTCGATGCTGGCGCTGTACCATATGGCGGGATCTACGCCTGTCCAGGATCTCTCAGGACTAGATCAACTGCTGGATCAGCACGGACTCACTGTCCCCAAGGGCGTCAACCGAGCGGTGCTGGTCGGTACTTCGCGCGGGCCGCAGGACGTGCTCAACGCAGATGGCGGCCGTAAGATCCGGACGACATGGGGCGAGTTAGCATGGCAGCTGGGCGGGGCCGAAGCCTTTGACCTGATCGCCGAGAACGATGCCAATGGGATCGCACCCGGGTCAAACCTGCTTGAAGCGATATTCAAGAAGTACGCGCCGTGCCTCATTCTGATCGACGAATGGGTCGCCTACCTGCGGCAGATATACAAAGTGGAGGGGCTTCCCTCGGGCTCGTTCGACGCAAACTTGTCTTTTGTACAGTCATTGACCGAGGCTGTGAAAGCCAGTCCCGGCACGCTTTTGGTTGCATCCCTTCCCGCATCTCAGATCGAGGTGGGCGGCGAAGGCGGTCAAGAGGCGCTGGCGCGGCTGAAGCAGACGTTCAGCCGTGTGGAGTCTTCTTGGCGCCCCGCCAGCCAGGAGGAGAGCTACGAGATCGTCCGCCGGCGGCTCTTCAAGGAGATACCGGGCGACCGGTTCCACCACCGCGACAACACCCTCAAGCAATTCGCCAAGCTGTACCGCGAGAATGCCAATGACTTCCCCCAGGGATGCGCCGACGAGGACTATCGGCGTAAGCTGGAAAAGGCCTACCCGATCCACCCCGAACTGTTCGACCAACTTTACACTTGCTGGGGCTCGCTCGAGAAGTTTCAGCGCACCCGCGGCGTGCTTCGCTTGATGGCGCAGGCCATTCACGAACTGTGGATGAGCGGCGACCCCTCTGTCATGATTATGCCTGGCAGCGTTGCGGTCAGTTCGCCGCGCGTGGAGCCTGAGCTTCTCCATTATCTGGATGTCAGCTGGCAATCGATCATTGCCGGTGACGTCGATGGCACTGCGTCTACGCCGTATAAGGTCGATCAATCAGCTCCCAACCTCAACCGCTACTCGGCGACGCGCCGCGTGGCGCGCGCGATTTTTATGGGAACTGCGCCGACGCATCAGCAACAGAACACCGGTCTCGACGACAAGCAGATCAATCTCGGCGTTGTCCAACCTGGCGAGCGGCCGGCCATTTTTGGGGACGCGCTCCGGCGACTGACAAATCAGGCCAAATTCATGCATTCGGACCTTGGCCGGTACTGGTACTCGATGGCGGCGAGCCTCAATCGTATCGCCACGGACAAGGCCGCGCAGATTGAGGCGGCTTTGGTCGACGTCACGATCGATGCGGAACTGGGCAAGTACGTAAATGGGCTTGCTGATCGCGGCCATTTCGACGCTGTCCAGGTCGCTCCTGCGAGCTCAGCTGAAGTACCAGATGAAGCCGGCGGCGTCCGCGCGGTCGTGCTGGGTGTTGCGCACCCCCATCATGGGCGCGATGGTTCGGAAGCCTTGGTCGAGGCCAAGGACATCTTGATGCAGCGTGGCAGCATCCCGCGCGTCTACCGCAATATGCTGGTGTTCATCGCGGCTGACTCAAGACAGTTGGATAACCTCAAGGACGCTGTCCGGTCGGCGCTGGCTTGGTCCGAGATCGTTCGAGACATCGAGCGCCTGAACCTCACTCAGAGTGACAGTGCGCTCGCCAAGGCCAAACTGACAGAAGCCAATGAGACGGTGAAAACCCGCCTGAAAGAGGCGTGGTGCTACTTGCATTATCCTGCTCAAGAGAGCGCTCAAGCAGACGTCGAGTGGGTGTCGGGGAAAATACCGGCTCAAGACGGTCTTCTGGCCAGGGCCAGCAAGAAGCTCGTCGCCGAGGAGGGGTTGCTCACCGAGCTTGGGCCCACGCGTCTCGATCGAGATCTCCAGAAGTACATCTGGAATGGCAAGCCTCACCTCTCGCTGCGAGACCTCCGCGAGTATCTCAGTCGCTACGTCTATCTGCCACGCCTCAAGAACCCGGAGGTTCTGATCAAGACGGTGTACGCGGCAGTCAGCGGCATGCTTCCAGGGCCATTCGCCTATGCTGAGCGGTGGGACGATAGCTCAGGGACATATCTGGGACTTGCCATCGAACGCGCTTCGAACGCTGTCGTCGTAATCGACAGCGACAGCCTCATCGTCAAACCGGATGTTGCCGAGGGCCATAGGCCAAAGCCAGCAACCCCCGATCCCATTGGTGAGCCCGGCTCGGGCGAGCCTGAAAAACCCGGCGAAGAACCTCCGGTCGGCGGCCCAACTCCGACACCGCAGCCCGAACGCAAGCCAACGCGTTTCAGTGGTTCCGTGCTCATCTCTCCCGACCGACCCGCGCGTGATATACATCAGGTTGTCGAAGCCATCGTCGAACAGCTGACCACGCTTCCCGGATGCTCGGTAAAGTTGCGGCTTGAGATCGATGCCGATGTTCCCTCCGGCTTGGATCGAGCCAAGGTTAGAACGCTGATCGAAAATGCCACCACACTCGGCTTCCTCGACAAGTCGGTCGAATAGGCTTTCGGAGGTTTTGAGGAGAGATGTCGCTTGCAGCCGGGGGGCAGAATTTCCTGTCCCCCGGCTCTGTTTCTGCTATGTTCCAAGGAGCAATGAGATGAACGCCATCATGACGAATTTCGACATTGAGAATGCAGAGACGCGCGGACCCCGCAAGTGGGAAGGGCTGTCTGAGATCGATCAGGCGATCCATGACAATCGTCTGATGGAGTATCGGATCAAGAAGTCTTGGGCCGATTCTTGGGGACGGAAACTCACAATCGCGGTATTTCTAGTTCTCGCGATTTTCGCCTCCTTTGTCCTCTACTGGGATGTCTTGAAGGGCTGAAACTTTACCATTCCTTGACGTCATCGGCTGCTTCCGCGCTTGCTCCATGCGCTCCTTTGGTAACCTCGTCCAGACGTCCTCTGGATCCACGGATCCGCTCGCGACCGGCATCCTGAGCGCGCAGCACTTCGTCGTGAACATTGCCCGGGTCCACCTGCGGCACGGTTCCTGAACCCCCTCCACCAATTTGGGCACGACCACGGATAGATCCGGGTCCTGTCACCGAAGGGCGCGAGATTGGCTGTCCTGGCGTCAGTACGAGCCTGTCCTCGATTCCGTCGCGCAGCTGTTCCGCGTAGCTTTCGATGAATTTGCCCTGCAGCGCCTGACCTTCCGGGCTGAGCTGGAAGGACAGGTCGTCGAAGCGGACATTGCCGTAGAAGTCGCGATTGCGTTCAATTTCGACCAAACCCCATTCGCGGTAGGCCTGTGACAAGTTTAGGCTGCCTGCGGCGCTGTTACCTTCAAAGAACGATGCCTGGCTTTCGAGGCGGTTCGCCAGTTCCTCAGCCCGCCGTGCTTCGCGACTGTAACTCTGGGCCTCGGTCAGCGAAGCGTTCATGCCACTCGCGGTCGACGAAATCGAGGAACTCGACGAGGTGCTGACGCTGCGAACAAATCCATCGCGCGTGCTCGACCAGTTCCGACTGTCCGACATCTGCGCGAGGCTCCCGAAGATGCGTGAGCGGTCTTCGGATGCGATGCCGATGTCGCTGTCAGTCCACGATTGGTTTCGCCCACCCTTCGCTCCGATATTCGCGGAAGCCACACCATTCGTCACACCAGCGCTGGCGCCGGCCTCGCCGTTAAGGAACCAGGCAACAGTAATGTCGTCAGCGGCCCTTCGTGATAGGCCGAACTGACGCTGCAGGTTGGTGGACGCCTGGTCGACCTCGCTGAAGGCGGTCTGGATGCTATCGGAGTTGGATGTGCCGGTGGCGCTCTCGAAAGCCGATCCGCGGCTGAATTGGCTGCGCAGCTCCCGGAACTTCGTGACCGCGCTGGTGGTCGATTCCGTCGCAATGTTCGCATAGCTCTCGCTGTTCGAGCGGGCCTGCGATGCCATCGTCGACAGGCGCGAGGTGAACTCCTGGCCGAGGCTGGGGGTGAAGGGATAGCTTGAGTTGGGAAGCTGGTCATAGCTGGCTTCGGGGAAACTCGTCGTCATCGAGCCCGTATCGCTGAATGTCCGGGTCTGCGCCGCGCCATAGGTGAAGCTTGGCGCGATTGTCCCTTGTGCGAACTGGCGCGTCAGAACGCTCGAATTCTCAAAGCTTGTATTGCCCAGCGAGACGTTGCCCGTGCTTGCCTCGCGCGCCGCTTCCTCGGCCGCGTTCTGGCTCGGATTGAGATAGCTTGTCGCATGGTGCGAAATCGCCATGGCGCCCTTGGCGACGCCGCCGGCCAGAAATGGCACCGAGGCGATGAGATAGCCTGCCAAAAGCCCGATATCGCTGTTCACATCGGTCATGCCGGTGAAACTCGCGAGACTGAGACCATTGCCACCGGCCACCGCGCTCATGTCCGCGGCGCCTTTGTACATCAGCATCATATGCAGGATTACGAACAGCGGTCCCCATGCCGCCAGGTAGAAGAAGCCCGTCACATAGCCTTTGAGTGCCAGCGGCCCGGTCTTGGGCAGCAGGAACAGGGGGAAGAGAACAGGAAACAGGGCGTAGAAAAGCACGGTCAGCACGACATTGAGGAGCGGCACCCACTTCATCGCGTTACTGGCAATCGAGCCATAGGTCCGTTCGGTCTGGATATCGGCGCGCGTCTGGGCGTAGACGTCGACGTTGCCCGCGCCGCTCGTTGCCGCCATCGAATGCATGGCCTGGCTCATCGCGTTGATCGTCAGTGTCTGCTTGAAGATCTCGGTCGCATTGGCCGAGACCCCGGTGAGGTACTGGTAGGCCACTGGCAAGTCAGCAAAGAGCTTGGCCTTGGCCAGGGCGGCGGTCTGGTTGGGATAGAGCTGGCGCCCGAAAACCGTACCCATGCCGTCGACCAGTCCGGCCCACTGCGCGTTCAGCGCATAATAGGCTTCGCGGCAGGTGATGATATTCGAAGTCACCTGACCGGTCCCGGTGTCGCGGGTCAGGAAGCGCTGGGCCCGCGCCTGACTGCCGGGTGCAATGGTCGTCCAGATGTCGCTGGTTTCGGCGAGCTCCTTCATTGAATAGCGGCCAAGCAGCACGTCGTAGAAGACGCATTGCCGGAAGTGCTCGTCGAGATTGGCGGCAAATTCCGGGTCGGAAATGCGCAAGGAGCGCGTGGCATCGTAGAGCCGTGCGCCGTAAATCATGCCGTTCTTCGAGTAGTTGAGATCACCCGGCAGCCCGAACACCACCTCGGCCGAACCCGTCAGATAGTCGCCGACCTGGCTCGTGAAGCTCGCCATCAGCGCAAGCCCCAGTGGCACATTGCTCACATTGGCCGGAGCAAGACTAGGGTTGAGCCGGTCGGTCACATGGACGTCGAGCCGCGGCACCATCAGGCACGAATAGATCAGCGTCGCGCCAAGGAACCAGTTGATCCAGGCCCGCCAGTCCTGATTGAACGCCAGCGTAATGGCGGAGAGGCCAAGCCCCATGACCATGACGACCTGCAGAAGGCTCTTGTAGCCCCCATTGCCCGTCCAGGCGGCGACCGCCTGAAAGACATTGACCAGGTAGTCGCCGCCGCCAACCGTAAAAATCTCGACCATGATGCTGGGCTCCCGCCGCTTTCGGCGCGCTGAAGGGGATCAGTGGGTAAGGGCGCGCGACTGCACGCCGCGCGACCAGTCGAGCGAGGCGGCCATGCCGGGCGACATCGAGGCAGCGAGCACGTTCTCGATGAACGCGGTTTTCTCGATGATCTGCATGATGGCGTTGACCTTCAGATGCGTGTTCGCCTGCCTGTCGGCGAGTGCCTGCCGGACGACATTCACCTGGCCCTGCCACATCGCGATCTTGGCTTCGTCCGCGCCGATGAAGCTCGACATCGAGCGGCCCGCCTCGCTGACGATCCGGTCGAGGACCGCGAACAGCAGGTCGACACTGGCGATCTCCGCCAGCGTCTCGCGATCGTCGGTTGGCATCCCGCGGCCATAGGCCGCCTGGACCGTCAGAATCTTGTAAAGCGGGATCGAAGCAACCTGGAGCAGCTCCTTTTGCGCGTCGGTGATCGCGGTGTCGTCATGGATTGCCTGGATCATACCAACAATCAGGGCCGCAACGCGCGGGCGCAGCGCCTTGGATGCGGGAAGGCTGAGCGACTTGAAGCCGGGATCGAGGCACTTGTCCGGCTCGTCACAGTCGAAGATCAGGACGTTTCCGTTGCTCGTCCCATCGAGCAGAGAGGTGACCAGCGTCGAGGACGCCTCCCCGACAATCGGCACGAACTTGCCCGGCTCGTCGTCCTTTGGCGGGACATAGATGATCGTGCCCAACAGCGTCATTGCATATTCGGCGAGTTCCTCGTCGAAGGTGCCATTCGGGGAGAAGAACGCGGACTTCTTGAGGATCGTCCAGGTGTAGTTTCTCGCGACAGCGGGATTGACGTCGTCATATTTGCCCGAGCCCTGCGCCGTCGTGCTCGACCGCTGGCCCTTGGTGCCGCACCCGTGCTTGGCGGCAGCATAGTCGGTGAAGATGCCTTCCGAATTGCCGATCGCCTCACAGATCGCCTTGTCGGCCAGATCGCCCTTGGGCCAGATGCCGCCCACCAGCCCCTGCGCCATTTCGCAGGAGTTGATGTTGAGGTTGTTCATGAGCTGAGCCTTCTGGCTGAACTCCTGCATGATCTTCGAGCATTCCGGGCAGACCGTGTCGATCGCCAGGCTGAAAGCGAATCCGACCGCATTGTTAGCGACAGCCTTCAGCATCGCGACGATCTCGCTCGCGTTGATGAAGCTGAAGGATCCGGCGAAGATATCGATGCCGCCGCAGCCCGCACGGGCGCGCGGCAGCTGCAGATTGGCGATGTTGGTCGTCTTCTGCGGGAAGCGCGTCCAGACGTTGCCGAGGCTGTAATAGCCTGCCGACTGACCCTCGAACGCGGTCGGCCCGTTGACGTTGGCGGCGCCGCCGACATCGTTGAGGAACGAGTCCATTGAACTGCCGACATCGGCCGATGCGCTGGAAAGGGGGAGGGTAGCCGCGAGGATCGCGGCGACGGCACGTTTCATCCTAGTAGTCACGTCCGGCTTCCTTCGATGTGAGGAGATAAATGCGATCCTGAAGCTCGTCGGCGCTCATCACGCCGTAGCCGATCGGGATGGGCTGGCCCTTGGCGGCATCCCAGAGCACCACCGCCGGCGTGATCTTGGGCTCAAGCCCCATGCGGCTGCGCTGGTTGGTCTCGACCGTGTAGTTCGGGAAATGGCGTGAGGGGCCGCCGTCGGTCGAAATCGCGCGCACCGTGATGTGCCAGGTCGAAGCGACGCTCTGGACGATCGGCGACATGACTTCGCAGGCGCCGCAGCTCTGGGCGAAGAAGTAGAACAGCCCGTAGCGTTCGGACAGCTGCGCCATGACCGCATTGCGCTCGGCATTGCGCGAGTCCTGCCACTGGCGCTTGCCGAGCGTCGAGACTGGCCGTTGGAGCGTGTAGTCGAGATCAGGATCCTGCCAGATCGCCCGCTGCCAGACATCGCTGAACAGCGATGCCCGGTCGAGCTGGGCGCGCTGGAAGCGGATATAGGCCGTCACATTGGCCGGCGTCGGCTCGAGGATCGCCTTGGCTTTCAGTTCGCGCAGATTTGCCGTGATGGCATCGAGCTGGCTCGTCGCACTCGGAGCAGGCTCGGATGTCTCCTCCTGCCCTTCGGGCGGCTTGGGCCTGGTGCAATAGAACCAGTACCCAAGGCGTCGCTCCTCGCAGTAGAAGCTGTCCTGGCTGTCGCTGGTCGTGACCAGCGGCGGTTCCTGCCCGTGTGCCGGAGCACTGAGCGCGGGCGCAACGGCGGTGAGCGAGAGGCAGGCGGAAAGCAGCCGCCGGGCGGCCTTATTGGCTGGCGCGGGCATAATAGTCCTCGATTTTCTGCTGGATTTCGGTGGCGGCCTGGAGCTCGTCGGGCAGGCGCGCGGCGTCGGTGAATTCGGCGTAGACCTCGCTGAAATCCATCTTCGAAAGATCGAGCCGCGAGAACTCGTCGATGGTGAAGCCAAGGCACTGCTCGCTCTTGGGCTTGCCCCAGGGCTTGTTCAGTTGCTGGCGGCCCTGTTCCTGCAGGATCCGCGAAAGCTTCGATTCAAAGCAGCAATAGACCTTCTTCTTGGTCAGGCAGACGCCCAGGAAGCTGTCCGAGCAATAGGTCCCGACATAGGCGCACAGGCCCTGCGCATCGCGCTGGTGAAGCAGCATTTCCTCGCGGCTGCAGCCGAGCGCGACAAGCAGCTGGATACCGGGAATGAGCGGGAAACCCTTGCCCTTGCAGCAATTGAGCACGCCAAAGACTTTGGACGAGCAGGTATTGCGCGTGCCCTTGAACAAGGTGAGCGTGTCGGGATCGAACTCGCGCCGTGCCTGGTCCATTGCGTTGAGCGCGACGACTGCATCCTTGAACTCGTCATTGGCCTCGCGCTCGATCGTCTCGCACGAGCCATCGATGCAATAGACGTCGCCGTCGCAGATGAACTGGCTGGTATCGGCAGGCTGGTCCGGGACAGGGCAGTCGTAAACCCGCTCCCAGGTTCGACAGGGCTCACCCGAAAGGCAGTCTTCGCGCACCAGCGAGCAGCCGGGCGTGCTTTCCAGCGTCTGGCAATCCTGGGCTTGCGTAAATTGGGCGCAGGTATAGCTGCGTGACCATGCCCAGCAGGGCTGGGTGACCGCGATGCCGTCGACGATCCGGGTGACGGGATCGCTGTCGGTGCATGTCTCGGTGTCCTGCTCACATGAATTGTCTGCGGCAAGACCCGCGCACTGGCTTTCATCGCGGTTCGTCGTGACGACATTCTCGCCGGCTACGGTGTAGGGCGTCGCGCCATCGACCGGTGCAGTGCAGCTCACGAGATCGACGCGCAGGTCGCCCGAGTTACAGCCCCAGTAGATACCGAGATAGGGATCGCACAGATTGATCGGATAGGACTGCGTGACCGTGCACTGCGGCGCCGGGTAGCGATTGCAATTGTAGATCGATGCCGGATCGACGCCGCTCCCGCCGACGCAGTAGTAGCCATAGACCTGCCGCTGCTCGATCGTGGCATTCAGCGTCACCGGGCAGGTTCTGGTCTCTTGGGTCGCGGTATAGCCGACGTTGCAGGTCGCCATGTAGCGCGCTGCCGTGCCGGTTCCCGGAGGCAGGGGGACGCAGCGGCCCTGGCTCCCGCTGATACTCATGCCGCTCGTGTAGGAGAGCGGATCGTCGTTGATGACATTGCTGCGCGCGACAACAGCGTCGAGGTCCTGGGGCGCGAACTGCGCACGGCGATCCATGGAATCGCGCATGGTCCGGTAGCCGGTGTTCGCCGTTGCTTGGCTTGCGGCCTCACGCGCCATTCGGTCGGGGTCGTCGAAATAGCCCGACTGGTTCGGCACACCCCCGAAATTGGGAACACGGTTTGCGTCCGGGTCGGTTGTCGCCGCGCTCTGCGCTGCGGCTGCCTGGTCGCGCCCGAACGCCTTGCCGTCGGCCTTGGCGGCATCGGTCGTGGTTTGGGCCGAGACGCTTGCCGGTAGACAGGCGCAGGCGAGGCAGAAAAGGGAGAGGAGAAGCCACTTCATGGGTCACTCCGTTGCAGGCGGGCAAGATGCTGTGATGCGAGAAGGGCGCCGGGACCGCCGCCTTGCGCGAAGGTTTCGAGCGCATAGGACACGCTCACATTGCCGCTCATCCGGTCGTGGGGTGGAACCTGGGTCCGGCAATCGAAGCCATCGCAGAGATCGAAATCGCTGCTGGTCACCACATAGGTCGGGACCGCCTCGATCCCGAAGGCGCGAAACAGACGCGGATCGATGCCGACCACGTCGAGCTTGCCGCCGTCCCCTGCGACTTTCGCGAGCGCTGCAGTCAGGGTCTTGGGGCTGCCCCCTGGGAGCCCGCGAAGCACGACCACACCGCCTGCACGGGCGACATCGTCCGCCATGGCGCGCAAGGCTGCCGGCGGCATCGAGAGCGAAGCGAAGGCGATGAAGCGGGGTGCTTCACCCAAGCCCTCGCTGGCCATGGTGGCCGCGTCGGCCACCATCTTGTCGAAGTCGAAGACGTCCTCGCTTTCTGGCCGCGCGGATCTTGCCGCCTGCTCGGTGTAGCGCTTGCCATGAGCCTGGGCTTCGGCGGCGCTGGCATTGGCTTGGCCAAGGACCGCCTCGGCGCGCGCGCGGGCACTGGCGGCCAGCGCATCGGCCTCGCTCGCCTCGACCTTGGCGCGGGCGCGTATCGCTTCGAGATCGAGCTCGGGCTCGCTCGTCTGCGCTGCGGCTCCCGCCATGGCGGCGGCGCCAGTGATCGACGCGATTACAAGGAGATGAGGGAGTATTTTCATAACGCGCAGCAGTTCCGTTTGCGCCAGACCAGATAGCCCATGTCCTCGCCGATGGCGGGATAGACCTGGCCTGCCGACATGAAGGTTGTGGATGCGCCAATGGGCGCGCAGGCGTAGCGGCCCTTGGTCTGCGGATTGGGATTGGTGGCCTGGAAGCGGTATTGCTGCTTCCTCATCACCGGCATCAGATACTTGCCGCAAAGGCCCTTGCTGCCCATCGTGCCCCAGGCAACGAGTTCGCGGTGCAGCTTGTAGGAAAAGCGGGCGAGGGCGAGCCGTGATGCCTGGACGTGCCCGATTGTCGCCGAGACATTGCCATTCAAGGGATACATGGTGCCCTGGCATCCCGCGCACCAGAAGAGTTCGTCGGTCGGGAGCTTGGCCGTCGCAGCAACGCAGTCAGCCGCACAGGCCGCGAGCGCGAGCGGATTGGCAAAGAGAACCGCTTCGGGATTGATGATCGCGGTGAGTTCGCTGTCCTGCCAGAGCGGATCGATCTCGGTGATGTAGAGAATGTCGATCGAGCCCTGTTCGAGGCACAGGAAATCGGCAACGATCTCCATCCAGTAGATCAGCGGATAGGCATACCAGTGGACATGCCACTGCGAGTTGTACTGCGTCGCGCCGCCCACCGCCGAGGGACCTGCCATCGACTTGAACCCGATGTCGAAACCGGGATCGAGCTTCATTCCGCCGAGATTGACGAAGCACCAGGGCTTCATGCTGACGTCGGCAAGGCGCACCGGTTCCCAGAAGCCCATGGCGATGCCCGGCCGCAAACCGCACAGGCAAACGGGGAGCGCCGGGTTGCTCGTGTCGGGACGGCTCGATGGCCAGATCTTCAGGCCGCCGACCGAGATCGGAAACAGGCACGACCAGCAGATGTCCGTGATCGGATTGACGAACTTGCCTGTGCAGCGGCCCGGACCGGCAGATGCCTGCGCTGGCGAAGCGGCAGCAAGGCTCAGACTACAGGCAAGGAGCGCGCAGCATATCCATGTGAGAAGACGATTTTTTCTGCTCATGACGATGCGCGCTCCTTGGGTCGAACCGGCTGCTCGGTAATGATAAGGACGCGGCCCTGCTGCTCGACGGTTGCGGGCACGGCGCGGATGCCGAAATGCTTCACGAGGCTGCCGCCCTGGTCGAAATAGAAACGGCGCTGGCGGGCCTTCATCAGTTCAAGCGGCGCGCCGCGTACGAGGATGAGTTTGGCCTTGGTGCTGGCATAGCGCCGGGTTGCCCAGGCAAGCTGCTCGGGGTCATCCCCGTCGAGGAAGACCAGCGGCACACGCAGCGGTACGGTGTCGAGCGGATTAACCCGAGTTCCGGCGGCGACGATCACCCGGCCCTTGTCGTCGGCAATGTCGCGCTCCACGCTGATCGTCGGATCAAACCGCCAGCTACGCGCCGCCGCCGCGGCATTGATCCCCGCGACTGGCTCAGGGCGGTTGACGCGCGCGATGGTGCGCCGCTTCAGCTCCTCGTTGAGCTTGGCCGTCTCGCCGGTCTTCTCGAGATGGGTGAGACGCGCATGGATTTGCTCGAGCAGGTCAGGCTCGATCACGGACCAGACCGTGCCTTGCTGGCCGTAGTCGCGGGCGCTTGCCGGCGCAGCCATCAGAAGACCGGCTACGAGGAATGTTGCGACGCGCAGCGGTGTCACAGGATCGGCCTCCCGACCCCGAGAATGCGCCTGGCGCAGATCCACCCGATTGCCGCATAGCGGCTGTCGAAGCCGTCCTTGTGTGCGGTGGTGACAAAATAGCAGCCTTGAGGCACCACGCCAGTCGGACCGAGCGCCAGCGGCTCGCCGAAACGGCTTGCTTGCTTGGCTACCGCAACCTTGCGGCCATTGACGAAGAAGCTGCGATCCTTTTCGGTCACGATATCGCCTGGCATGCCGCTCACCTTCTTGCCGAACGGCTTGGGCTTCTTGCCGAAGTGCCTTTCGAGCAGCGGCGAGGCGGGCGGATCGAACAGAATGACCTCGCCGCGCTGTGGCAGCGCGCCGCGATCGAGCCAGATCGCCCAGTATGGCAGGCTCGGACTGGCGTTGATCATCAGCGCATGGTCCTTCGAGAAGGCGGCGAGCGAGGTGAGCCCGAGCGCGGCAGCGCCAAGCCCTGCCCACAGCGCGAGGCGCCGCCCGGTGGGCGAGTGGAGGACAAGATCAGCGGCGCGCATCGGGAATGGCTCCCACGCGGCGCGCGACATCGGCGCGCACCGCTTCGGTGAGATCAGGCGTGCTGCCGGCCACCACCGCTTCAGCGACAAGGACCGTGCGGCCCTCGCGGCCCAGATGTCCGACCGAGGCTTCGACCGCCTGGAGATAGGCCTGGACGCGCATCTTGGTTTCTTCGGGCGGTCGGCCTGCGCGCGCTTCGGCTTCGATGAAGTCGCCCATGATGCGGCTCAGCTGCACGGTCACCACTTCGCGCTTGTCGAGCGCGAGCAGCTTGTCGGTGGCCCAGACGCCCCAGAGCGCCGAGCCGACCATGCTCAAACCGAGCGCGACGGCGGTCCAGTTCACCGCACCCATGCGACCGCGCAGGGAATGTGTTGCCAATATGTTCTTCACAGCTTTTCTCCCGAAAGCTCGCGCTCGAGATCGTTGATGAAGCGCGGCAGGCGCCAGACCACGACGAGCGTTGCGACACCGATGAGGACGAACTTGAACTCGTCGAGGAAGCCGACCTGGCGGCCCTGCTCGGCGCCCAGGAAACGGTCCGCAATATTGGCGAGATGGGCGAAGAAGACCCCGGCATCGCCGCCGGAAATCAGAAGGAAGAAGAGCAGCGGGAGCCCGAGCGCCATGAGGTAGCTCGAGGCGAGGAAGGTGCTGCCGCGAAGCACGATGAAGCAAAGGTCGGCGGCATGAGACCGCCAGCCCTTGATCGGCAGATCGAGGCTGTCGCTGTCGGCACGGGCATCCTGGGCCCGGTCGACCGGCGTGACGAGATGGAGTGGCATCGGTTTTGGGTGTCCTTGGATGGAGGGAGAAGTCAGGTTCGATTGGCAAAGGCGATCCGTTCGATCGCGTCGGCAAGCTGGTGGCCGCGCGCGATTTCGGCATCGATCGCGGCAAAGGTCTGGGGCGAGCTTGAGAACAGTGTCGCCGAATAGTCGTCGAGCACGAGCCGGCCGATGGCTTCGGTCTCCGGGCCCTTGATGAAGACTTCCGAATAGTCGCTGCCCGAACGCTTCAGGCTGCGGATCAGGGTCTCGGTGCGATCATCCATGTCGAGGCGCTTCGACGCCTTGAAATCGGCGATCGTCTCGGGCTTCTGTTGAAGGATCAGCATCCAGTCGCTGTTTTCCAGCGCAGCGGTCGCCCCATCGGACTTGTAATAGTCGTTGAGTGACTGCGTCGCGGTCGCGAGCGCCCCGCCATATTTGCGGCAGGTGCGGGCGTAGGTCTCGACGAACTCACCCATCGAGCCGCCCTTGAGCATCGACCATGCCTCGTCGATCAAGAGCAGTTTCCTCACCGAACGCGGGCTGCGGGTCATGGCCTGGCTGGTCATGAACATGATCGCCGAGAGCACGACGCTGCGCAGTTCCTCGCGGGCGGCGAGGTCCGACATCTCGAAGACGGTAAAGTCGGTGTCGAGATCGAGGCTAGCCTGGCCTTCGAAGAAGGCGCCATAGGTGCCGCCGGCCATGTATGGGGCAAGCGCGGTAGCGAGGTCGCTCGCGGCTTCATTGCCGAGACCGGCCAGTGCTTCGCCGACGCCGGTGATCGAGGCATCGACGCCCCGTTCGCTCCAGACCATGTTGACCGCCCGGTCGATCAGGCCGCGCTCGGTGTCGTTAAGCTTTGCGCTGTGCCGCGCCATTTGGCCGACGATCGCCTTGACCATGCCGAAGCAGTCGAGCCGGTAATCCTCGTCTTCGGCCGCGCGCTCGCCATCGATCATCGAGAACGGATTGAGGCAGAAGCCCGCCTTCATCGTGAACTCGACGAACCGGCCGCCTTGCAGCTTCACCGAATGCTCGAAGCTGCGTCCGTCGTCGATGACCACGACCTGAGCGCCAGCGCCGCGAAGCGCGGCGCACATTTCCTGCAGCAGCACAGACTTGCCCGAGCCGGACTTGCCGCAGATCGCGACATTGTGGTTGCCAGCATCGTTCTCGAACGGCGACCAGAAGAAGGGCTGGCCGCGCCGGCCCACGAACAGCAGGTGCGGATGGGCGCTGCCGAGATACTCGCCCTGCATGGGAGCGATATTGGCCGCTGTCGTCGACAGCACAGTCTTGAAGCGCTTGAGGCGCTCCATGTCCGCGCCAAGCCCATCGGCCAGCGTCATCGGCATGGCCGCGAGCAGCCCCTGGATCTGCAGGTATCGCTCATCGGCAAGATCCCAGCCCGCCGCCTTGTAGATCGACTTGATCGCGCGTTCGTCGCGGTCTCCGCGGCCGAGCGGGGAGTAGGTCGTCAGGCCATAGAAGACCCGCACCAAACGGCGGCCTTCCTGCAGCTCGGATTGCACATGCTGCCACTCAGCCGCCTGCTCGCCGATGCGGGGCAGAAAACGCGCGCTGCGCGTTCCGGCAAGGCTCGTCGTACGCATGAACTTGAAGCCGGCCTTGGCCGAAGCGGCTTCCTGGTCGGGATAGACGAGGCACAGCATCGTCGCGGCCGGGCAGGGGAAACGCAGCTTGTCGGTGAACATGTCGCCGATAAGCCGCGCGCACTCCCACGGCGCCCAGCGCTGGGGCATGTTGCGCGAGGAAAAATGCCGCACGTCGAAGGCATCGGGGTAGACCGTGCCGATCTCGGGAACGCCGTCATCGATCTTGCCCGTCGCACGAAACCGCTCGGTGACGAGCCGCATCCGGTCTTCGTGGATGACGAGCTCGATATCGTGCCGGATCGCCTGGGCCGCGATCGCGTCGTTCGGATTATAGGGCACGGCATCGTCTTGCGGCGCGGTGGTCGGCGAAGTCAGGTCGTCGATGATCGCGATCAGTTGCTGGGGCTCGACTTCGGTAACGCCCAGATTGAGCGATTTCAGCATGGCGATAAGGCCGTCGCGGGTCTGCTTGAGATCTTCGTTGCTGACTGCCTTGGCCGCAGGCACGCCGACCGAAACGATGACCTGATGGTGCCGGGCGTGAAACGGCGCGTCCTGCGAACCCGATTCCCAGACGAGACCGTAGAGCCGAAGTGCGCGGTGTCGGGCAATCGCCTCGTAGACGCCGCCCTGGATATAACGCGGCGCAAACCAGGGTGCGACGATCCGGCTGATGCGCGGGGATGCGAGATGCAGGACCTGGAGACAGGCGCCTGCCGGAAGCCCTTCGGAGAAGAACGACCCGAGGATCTCTCCAGTGCGTTCGTCCGCTCCGATCAGGGGAGTGACTGAAAGCACGAAGCCTTTGGAGCGCGCGTTGAAATAGAGCCGGCTCGCCGGATCGTAGACCCGGTACGGGAGCCAGTCCGAGAGCAGATCGAGCATCAGGGCAGGCCGGTCATGCTCGGCGTGCTCGGCATCGCCCAGAAGCCCGGTAAGGAGCCTGTCGACTATCGTCTTGAGTTTCTCGGCCATCACTTAGGCTCCTTCTGTGCCTTGGCGGCGTTCTTGGCGGCCTCGATCGCCTCGATGGTCGGGTAGATCAGCGGGGCCTTGTCGGCAGAGGGCCGAGGGGTTCGATCATGCGGGGGCTGCGCCATGTCGAACCCCTCGACCGCCGGTGCGCTCGCACCGGCAACCGCCTCGCGCGCCGTGGAGGGGAGGACCAGCGGCGAGGCAGAGGGGATGTCCTCGATCGAGGACGAAGGCTGAAAGGGCTGTCCGAGATCGAACGTCTCGGCTTCGGGCTGTTCGGCCGCGGGAAGGGTGGTGGTTTCCTCCAGGAGATCGCTCTTGGCTTGTGCGGCCTTCAACTGGCGCCTGAGCTGCCGCATCAGCGGCGGGGCGGTGTCCTCGCCTGCCTTGCGGCGCAGTTCTGCGGCCCAGCGCGGATTTTCGACCACCGCCCAGGCGACCGCATCGTCGTGCAGAGTCCCGGTTTCATCGATGTGCGCCGGAAAGACGATCCTGAGCGTACGCTCGGAAGTGCGGCCCTGATCGCCGGAAGCGACGGAAACAGGCGGACGCGGGCCGTCCTGGACCGGTCCGGTCGCGGACAAATCCCTGGTCGCGCGGGCATCGATCACCTGGCTGGGTGCGCAGTCGCCCTTGGGGGCACGGCAGGTGAAATCGCCTTCGACATTGGTGCCGAAAGTGGCGCAGCCGCTTGTCAGCACGGCAAGGCAGGCAGAGGCGAGAACACGGTGGCAAAATCCCATGACGATTATCCTTTCTTGGCCGGAGCGAGGGCGACCGCTTTTGCGGGCTTGAGGAATTCGCGGAGCACGGAAGCCGGGCGATACCCTTCAAGGATCGCGCCGTCGGACGGGCGTACGATCACCGGCGTTCCGTTGAAGCCATGGGCCTTGGCAAAGGCCTCGTTGGCATCGAGCCCGCTCGTGTCACACGGCTTCGGATTGGCGAGGGCGAGGCCCGAATAGGCCATGTGGAGGGAGACCTCGGGGCGCGGCGAGCACAGCACCCGTTCGGCATCGCGGCGGCTGTCGGCCCCGAAGATCGAAATGGGCCGCTCCTCGACGCGCGCGCCGATCGCCCTCAGTTCGGCTTCGAGCTTCTTGCAGTAGCCGCAGTGGAAATCGGAGAAGACGACGACCTGGGGGCCGTTCACCGGCCCCCAGGTGATCGCGCCGTTCGCGGGCAGGCCGGCGAGCGATACCTTCTGCGGGGTGGCGCGCGGGGCTGGCTGGCTTTCTTCGTTGGCGTTGCTCCGCCGTGCAGCACCAGCAGCCAGCAAGTCTGGGTTGAGTGCGAGGAGACGGGCTGCCGTCAGGTCTTGCCGCGCCTCCATGTCGTAGATGCGCCCGATCACCAGATATTTGGCCGCGCGATCGACGTAGAACAGCGTCGATTTCGAGGCGACTTCGCACAGGCCGCCAAGGCCATCGCAGGTGATGGCGTCGATCGGCGTCTTCGGGAGGCGCAGCTTGAGCGCGGCGCGCACCTTTGCCGTGTCGGGAGCCTGAGCCGGGGAGGCGAGGCTGGCCACGCCCCAACCCGTTGCGGCTGACAGGGCGACGACGGCAGCAACGGTCGCCACCGGTCGCAGCCATCGCCGCGGCTTGGTGGGGGTTGGATCATTTGTGGCGGGGGTCATTGGGAGTTCCTCACGTAGACGCCGTCGAGGAAGACGATCTCGACATCGATGCCGGTCGGCATCTCGACGACGGGTTGGTATTGTTCGGCGCGCTCGATCAGATATTTGCTGACCGTATCGGCGGCATCGGCAGCGCCCTGGCCGAGCCCACCGCCGAGGATGTCGCCGGCAGAGAGCTTCGAGCGGGTGCCGTCAGCATTGGTTGTGACGCCCGAGAAGACGCTGTTGGCGTTCGCCGAAAAGCCGCGCCCGAACCCGCCGACAATCCCGGCAAGCAGAGCCTGGCTGACAAGGCTGCCCTCGCGGCTGACGACACGGCCACGCACGCCCGATTTTCCGGCAAAGCTGATGAAACCCTTGACCTCGCTCACCGCGACGCGCCCGCCGGGCTGGTCGCAGGTCATCCGGGCCAGCTTCACATAGACCTTCTCGGACGAGAGATCGCCGCGTGCTGCGCCATTGACGATGCAGCCCTGAAGCCGCGTGGTCAGAACCTTGCCGTTCTGCATGACGGAGCGCGCCGGACCGGTAATGCGCAGCACGACGGGCAGCGGATCGGTCTGGCTCGCAACGCCCGCCGACGCATCGACGCCGACGATGACCTTGGCCGGAGCATAGGAATTGGGCGGCAGATAGTCCGGCGAGTCCTCGACCACCACCGGCGGCGCTTCCGGGCGAGCCGCCCTGAGGCCGCTTGCTCCTGCTTTGTCGGCGGTGAAGCTCATGAGTTTCACTTCGCCGGGACCGGGCAAGCCGGTTTCGCTCGCGCCCAGCGCAGCACCCGCAGGAGCAGGCTGAACCGGTCGACCGCGCGCATCATAGCCACCCGCCTGCGGGCCATAGGCCGGTGGCGGCAGGCTTGCGGCTGCCGGGGCGGCCTGGCTGGCGAGGCGCGACTTGAGATCCGCGTTCTCGGCAGAGATCGCATCGATCGCAGCTTGGCCGTCGACCCGCATGGCCTGGTTTTCCGCCTTGAGTGCGGCAAGCTGGGATTCGATTTCCTTGCGCGGGAGGCTCGCATCCTTCATGGCCTTCTGCTCGCGGGTCACGGCATCGAGACGATTGCCGTAGGTCGCGACGAATTCACGCTGCGAAAGGTCGCGATTGATGAGTCCTGCCGTGTCGATGGTCTGCGCGGCGGTGGGATCATCGCTCTTCGCGTTGTCGTCGCCGCCCAGGATGAACCAGCTGCCGCCGACAAGCGCGAGTGCGCCCAAGGAGCCAAGCAGAAGCTTCTGCCGCCGTGCGGTCTTCGCGTTGAGGCTGGTTACTGGCGACGGCGATGCCGGATCGGCCTGTACCGGGGTTGAGATCGAGGGAGCATCAGTCATGGCCCAACCCTCCGTTTGAACCGACGATGAAGGCGACCGTGCTTTCTCCCGATTTGAGAGTGGGCTGGGCGATCGAGATTGCGAGTGTCTGGGAGGACGCGAGATCCGCTTCGGCAAGCGTCAGCGGCTTGCGGCCACGGTTCGCCAGGCGGATGACCTTTCCGGCAAGCGCGCTGCCGCGGTAATCGGCGATGAGCTGGATTTCGAGATCGCCGACCCGTGCTGGAAGGGCTGAGGATTGCCGGACTTCGAAGCCATCGACCGTCTGGTCATTGGCCATGGCCTGGATGAGCCGCACTGCGCTCGTCTCCAGCGGCGTTTCTCTTTCCCAGCCAGATGCCTTGTTTGTCGCGATCGCCGGGTTGGTGATGAAGACCTGCACTGCCGGGACAGGCTCGACCTGGCAGGAAACTTTGTAGACGAAGCCCTTCTTGGTCGTGGCGAAGAAGCTGATCGAGCGGGCCGCATAGGTTTCGGGCACCGACACATAAATGTCGCCGCGCAGCGGTTCGTTGGTGACCGCAAAATCGTTGTAGGGCGTGCCGGTCGAGATCTTCGACACGCTGGCAAACTGGTCGTCGATAAGCGCGAAGCGCGTCAGCTCGCGGGCCGACACAGCGCATTCGATGCTCGCTCCGTCTGCAGCCTGTTTGAACTGGTCGGCGGCCTGCGCGCCGCTCCCTGAAAATGCGAGCATGGTACTGGCACAAAGAGCCAGGCTCCACGCGCGCGTCTTGCGTCGGTAAGCCATCACTGGGCCTCCTTCGTTGGGTCTTTGGGGGGCAACTGGCTGAAGCCTGACAGCGCGAGACGCAGGCCCCGGTAGGTCCAGTTGAAGCGGAAACGGCGTTCGTCGCTCGCGATGACCTGGGCGCCGACAAAGGTCTTGAGCGTGCCCGTCACATCGGAAGTCAGCCCCTTGGGGTCGACGGTCATCGACCGGATGACGAAGGCCTGGGTGACATCCGAACCCCGTTGCTCTTCGACGATCCGGACGAGCTCGGCCTTGAGGCGGCCATAGCTTGCGGGATCTGCCAGCTTCAGGATTTCGTTCATCCAGTAATCGAGGCCCTCGGGGCTGCGATTGAGGAGAACGAGCGCGGCATCGCGGGTCACGAGTTCGAGATAGTCGGCCTCGACCCCCGCGCTGCTGACGGTCAGCTGCTTGGGGAGCGTTGGAAGGAGCACGACTTCGCGGTCGCGGGTGGCAGCAAGGCTGACCGCTACGACGAGCGCAATACCAAGTCCGGCGCTGGTGAGCGCAAAGAGGTTGCGCTGGCGCAGCAGCGACTGCTGACGCTCGTGTGAAATGTCTGCAAACATGGATATCTCCCCTCAACCGGCGAGCAGGCGGCAGTGGGAAGGCGGCGTCGATTTTAGGCCCAGCAATCCGGCCGGCAGATACCAATAGGCGGCATGGGCTACCCAGGAGCTGGCGCGTCCTGCTTTTGCCTTTCGCAGCGCGAACCAGGCGCCGAAGGCAACGATGATGCCGATAAAGATATGCTGGCTGAGGATCCCCCAGGTGAAGGGGATGAGCATCCCGGCGAACTCGTCGATGGTCCAGAAGCCGATGAGCTCCGGATCGTCGAGCCGACGCGGGATGATATATGGGTCTGCCATGGCGACGCGCCTTCCCGTCCGATGCGTCAGATGACCGCGGTGACGACCGAGGTGACGATCGGAACACCCGTGCCGACGCCGATGCCGACACCGACAGGAACAGCGACCTGTCCGAGCGAGAACCGGCCCGAGGCGAGACCGATGAGGCCGCCTGCAAGGCTGAGGACGGTGATGATCTTGCCGCCCGAGCCTTCGAGGAAATCCGTGAATTTCGTGAGGGCAGGGGTGAAGGTCGTGTCGGCGCCGGCGTAGGCAGCGCTGGCGGCCAGTGCTGCGACCGCAAGCGGTACTGCAATGGTCATGGCCCGCCCGAACTTCGAGGGGTTGTGATCAATGGCGCCGGAACGCCGGGAGAGGGTGAGAGACTGCATATGGAGCTCCATCTGGAGGGGTGAACCCAGCGTTGTTTCGTTCGCTGTGTGTTCCACATGCATCTAGGAAATCGATGTAGGAAAGTCGGATTGCCGCTGGAGCTGAAGTGGCGGACGGATATGGACGCATCAATTGGTCAGCGTCGGCGATAATACGCAGAAACAGCGGTTTATATCGCAATCAACGTCGACGAATCCCGACAAGCGTGGCGGTGATTGTCGGCGACTCGGGCCTAGGGGATGATTCGCCTAGAAACGAGATGTTCCGCAAATGTTCTTTTCATTTTCCTACATGGATCACGCGCGATATGGCTACGACTCAGTTCCTCATCGTTGGAGTTTTTGTCGATGCACCATCCCGCGCCATTTCGAGGCGAAGCCAACACCAGTCTCGCGCACATCCTCGCACATGCAATCGAGTCGTCTGACAAGCCCAAGCACCAGATCGCTCGGGAAGTCGGGATCCACCGCGAGACATTGCTTCGTGTGATGCGCGGCGATCGGCCGATCGGCCTTGATGAAGCCGCGCGCGTTCTCGATGTCTGCGGCGCTTTTCCCCGCGCCAGCATGATTCTCGCCTTGGCAGGTCAAGAGGATCTCGCCTGCGAATGGATGCGCAGCGAAATGGGGGAGTTCCTCGAGGACTTCTTCACGGCCTTGCCAGGTCAGCTCGAACGCACGCTTGGGCGACGCGTCGAGGATTTGCGGCCCCGGTGGGCGAACGGCACTTCGCAGCTCGTTGCCCGCATGCTTGCCAAGCACATTGATGATTTTGCTAACCGCGACATTTCGATGTCGCTGCCGCGCTGATCCAATTCACCTCGGAGAGGACCGAGGAATTGACCCGACAGGAACGATCATGAATGCACAGCCCCAGCCTACCGAGGACGGCGCAAGCGCTGACCAGGCTTCGCCACTAGGCCCCCCGCCAGCCCGGCTCTTGCGGCTGCCCGAAGTCATCGACCGGGTCGGCCTGCGTCGTTCGTCAATCTATCAGCGGATGAGCGAAGGGCGCTTTCCCAAATCCCGCTCGCTCGGGCCCAAGTGCACTGTGTGGGTTGAGGAGGAAATCGACGCGTGGATCAGATCAATTGCGGACAAGCCGCATCGAGACGTTCTGTAAACTATCCCGAAAGAAATCATCGCGCTAAGTTGCGCGCATGGTTTATCGATACCCGGCAGGCAATCCTCTCCATCCTGAAGCCTTGAAAGAGAAGCAGCGTGCGCTTCGCGACGGCTTTTCAACGCCACCAACCCTTCGGGCTCATCGCTCACTATCGTGGCTTCGTCGGGCCGAAGCAGAACAGGAAGAACAGGACGTTCGCTTCATCCTGCTCTGGATCGGGTTCAACGCTGCCTATGCCGGTGACGTAGAGGCCTCGGCCAGCAGCTCAGCGCCAGAAGGCGAGCGTGGGCTGTTCCAATCGTTTTTCTCGACGCTCGTAAAGTTCGATGGGCGCCACCGTGTCTACGACGCGGTTCGGGAGCGGTTCACTCAGGATATCCGCCTCCTTCTCGACAATCTCTATGTCTACCATCCTTTCTGGCAGCATCAGAGGGGTGTATCAGGTTACGAGGACTGGGAGCAGGAACTCGAGCGGGGTCGCTTAGCTTTCAATCACGCCTTGCGCGAACATGACCTGACCCTGACCTAACCCCCTGATTTTCCTCCACGCTGGATTAGAGTCCGCACCTGAGAGAAGGAAGGACGAGATGAAGCGAACGAGGTTTTGTGCTTTCACGCCTACGGTTCCGAAGGAGCAGATCATTGGCGTGCTGAAGGAAGCGTGGCGGGAGCGAAGACCGCCGAGCTCGCCCGCCGGCACGGTGTGTCGGAAGGGACGATCTACAGCTGGAAGGCGAAGTACGGCGGGCTGAAGGTGTCCGAGGCGAAGCGGCTGCGTTCGCTCGAGGACGAGAACGGCCGGCTCAAGGGGTGCTGGCTGATGCGATGCTGGACAACGCTGCGCTGACCCGAACGGCGGCGCAGCCAACGATCTCCTGGCAAAGAAGTTTTGACGCCCGCCGCTCGCTCATCTCCAGGATTGTCAGGTGATGAGCGAGCGGCGGGCGTGCCGTATCATCGATGCCGCTCGCAAAAGCGTGCGTTATCGTTCCACTCGGGACGATAATGCCGATCTGCGCGAAGCTGCGCGATCTGGCCAACCAGCGTCGCCGGTTCGAATATCGCCGTCTGCACATCCTGCTGCGCCGGGAGGGCGTTATGATCAACCGCAAGAAGACCCAGCGCCTCTATCGTGAGGAGGGACTGGCGGTCAGGCGACGCCGGAGCCGCAAGCGTGCTGTTGGAACACGGGCACCTGCTCCGGTGCTGGCCCTGCCGAACCAGCGCTGGAGCCTTGAGTTGGACGCTGCCCGCCCCTCTCCGCTTCGCTCCGATCCGTGCACGATCGGATGGCGCCAGGAAGGCGGTTCCGAACTCAACTTGGTCGATGACGTGACCCGGGAGTGCCTTGCGGCGGTGTCGGACATATCGATCTCAGGCGGCCGTGTCGTGCGCCAGTTGACAGAGCTGATCGCACAGTGCGGCAAGCCGGGGGTGATCGTCAGCGACAACGTCCTAGGTCGGGAAGCAGCGGCGGAAAACGGCCAGCAGGTCTCGTTGCGCCGATCATGATCAGCGCTGATGTCGTTCTGATCCAGATGGCTTCCATCGTCAAGGAATGCGCTCTCGGCCATAGCAAACACAGGATCCAGCGGCCGCATCGGTCGTGGTCCTCACCGTCCTTAAAATGAGATGCGGATGCCAGATGGAAGGCCCGAACATTATCTACAGGGTCGCCGCAGCGCCCTCACGGCACGACAGAGAGGGGTCCTTCCATCTGGTGTCCGCCCGTTCGACGAACGGACGGTACTCGGCTCCCGTCTTGATGACGGCATGCGCGACGCGCGCCATCTTGGCGGTGAGTGCGGTCATCGCCTTGCGGCGGCGATCAGGGTCGTTGCCGTGTCCGGCCACATAGCGACCAAGCTTGTCGCGGAAACTGTTGTCGCGTTGGCGGATGGCAACCTGGGTAGCCATCCAGAAGGTGCGCCGTAGCCGGGCATTACCGTACTTCGAGAGCTTGGTACGCCCACGAAAGGTGCCTGACTGGCAGGTCGCAAGATCAAGCCCGCAGAACTTGAGGAACTGGCGATGGTGGGCAAACCGGCGAAGGTCGCCGGCCTCGGCGAGGATGGTCAGCGCGTTGATCGGCCCGATCCCGGGGATCATGCGCAGGAGCTGGTAATCGCGGTTGTCGCTGAGCAAAGCATGGGCAGTTCGCTCGATCTCGTCGCGTTGCCGGATCAGGCTGCGGGCCTGAGCGATGACCATACGGAACATGGCGATCGCGATGGAATCCTCATCGACCGGGAGCGCCACCGAGGCGCAGGCCGTCTCGTAAATATCGTTGAGCAGCCGGGCCTTGGACACCTTGCGGCCGACCAGGCCCCATGCCTCGCGCGTGAAGGCCTCCTTGCCGAGCGTGATCATGCTGGCCGGGGTCGGGAACCGCTCGAGCAGGGCCAGGAACCAGTCGGACCGGCTGTTGCCGGCGAAACGTTCGATCTCCGGAAAGTACAGCGGCAGGTAGTGCGTCAGGAGGCGATGCCACGTCTGGGTCTTGGCCTTGGAGATCGCCTCGTGCGTCTTTGACATCTCCTGCAGATCGTTGATGCCGGCGGCGAGTGGATCGACGTAGCGTTGGGTGGCACCGATCCGCAGCATGTGCAGGATTACCTGCGCATCCTTGGAATCGTTCTTGTCCCAGCCATTGTGCAGCGCCTCGCGGGTGCGGGCCAGGGCAACCGACGAAATCAGCCGCAGCTCGAAACCCGCCGAGAGCAAGCGATGCGCTAGGGTGCGGTGGTAGTTGCCGGTGGCCTCGAAGCCGACGATCACGGGACGAGCGACATCCCCGAGCTCCGAGGCGAGACGATCATAGTCCGCCTTGGTCGCCATCACCGTCATCCGCCGCCGGCGCCCACCTTCGGGGCGCTCGATCAGCACCTCCTGGCGGTGCTTGGACATATCGATGGCTACCAGCACGGCGTCGGCGGGAGTAGAGGTACGCTTGGTCATGGTCGGTCCGTCTCCAAAGTGTTGAGTCGACAACTTCACTTTTAGAGACCTGCTGGCCGGTCATGACCGCCTTGATGAAGGCGGCGGGCGCTACGCACCCTTGCCTTCATCAAGGCGAAGCGGCCCTTCGAGGGCCCGCTTCCCAATGTGCTATGGCATTGAGCTCACGAGCAATGCGGTTCTGGCATGGTGCGGGGAGATAGGCGTGGAGCGGCATTGCATCGCGCCGGGCAGGCCAATGCAGAACGGTTCCGTCGAGAGGTAGGCCTTCGACCAGCTTCGCTTCCAACCGCCGCATGCGTGACGAGCTGCTCGACGAGACGCTGTTCATGAGCCTGGCTCATGCCCAAGTCGAGATCGCCGCACGGGTCGAAGACTGCAACCGGGAGAGACCGCACTCATCCCTTGGCTACGCAACACCGGCGGCGCTCGCCGGCGAAGTGGATAGGCAATGGCCTGCTCCGCTACGCCCTACGGGCCCCGCTGTGCAGCCCATTGCTTCAAACGTGCTCATGCGCGAAACAACCGCCCGGCTCTAATCCCAGCTGGGGAAAGCTGGGGGTCAGGTCATCACGTCACAGGCAAAACGGTTATCATTAGCTGAATAATCACCAGCCAGTTCGAGGCGAGCGGTAGCATTGGTGTCAAAGGCAGTTGCAAGATTCTGGCTGGCTCCCTAGCATGGCTATTGAGCTCAAGGCTTGTCTTCTGCCGAATGCGAAGGTTCGGATAGCATCTTAATTTACCAGTTTTGCTGAGAATTGAATTGGCTCGAGAAGCGTAGGTGAAAAATTTTGGGGATACCAAAATCCAAGGGTGATGAGATGTCAAGTGTCGATATTTCCGTGAATGGCAATCCGCGGAAATCCATTCAGTCCGTAGAAATTGGAGCGAGGGTCCTTCTTGCCCTGTTGAAGGCGGACCCGGGTGGCGCGTTTCTTCGGGATGTTGCGTCCAACTCCGGGCTTTCGCGCAGTCAGGCGCATCGATATTTACTCGCCTTCGTCAATACCGGAATGGTCGAACAAAATTCGTCCAGCGGGCGGTATTCGCTTGGCACGCTCGCCGTACGTCTGGGTCTGGCGGCTATGGCCAGGCTCGACCCCGTGCGCATCGCTACCGGATATCTCGAGGACCTGCTGGATGAGTTGAAAACGACCGGGCTGCTCAGTGTTTGGGGCGACTATGGGCCAACGGTAATTCGCTGGATCGACGGCGGCGTCCCCCTGTTCACGTCAATGCATGTTGGTTCCACCTTGCCTTTGCAAGGCTCCTCCACCGGCACCCTTTTCCTGACCTATTGTCCGCCTGCGCAAACGCGCGATCGCGTTGAGCGGGAGAGGGCCGAGGGGATTGTTGTCGACGATGGGGAATTGGCTGAGCAAATCGAGTCCGTTCGCAAACTCGGATATGCGAGAACTTATGGGTCCGTGGTGCCGGGTCTTGCCGCAGTATCGGTGCCGATTTTCGATTCGCAAAATCGGCTGGTCGCGACAATGAGCGTTCTTGCCCGTTCACAGGACAAGGCTTATTTCAGCAAGGCAAAGATCGGACGCATTTTGCAGCAGGCGCGGCAAGCAAGCGAAGCGATCGGTTGGCCAGGCCCAGCTTGACCCTTTGTATCGATATGCGTAATGCGTTGCACAATAAGGGCGGCGCCTTCTTTAACTCCTGACAGTGTGTTGCGGGTTTGATCCGGCCCTGTGGCAGCTTCAGGAGAGCACGGTTCAGTGAACTTTCAAAGTTCCTTGGCGGAATCTGGCATAGGCCGGCGCGAATTCATCGCCATGATGGCGATGATCCAGGCGCTCCAGTCGCTTGCCTTCACCTCATTGCTCCCGGCTCTCGGACATATCGCTGCCGATTTTCAAATCACCCAATCCAACCAGCGCCAGCTGATCATCAGCGTTTTCCTGGTCAGTTCGGGATTGAGTTCGCTGATTCCCGGCACAATCTCCGATCGCTATGGGCGCAAGCCAGTCCTGGCCGGCTACATGGCGTTGTTCGTGGCCGTCAATGCGGTGTCGGCGCTGGTGCGCGACTTCCACGTGCTTCTGGCGCTGCGCGCGATACTGGGGTTCGCATCGTCTGGGCTGACGGTTTTGCCGCTGGCGATTATCCGCGATCGCTATGAAGGTGCCGGCATGGCCAGGCTGCAGGCAGTGGTGGCGATGCTGTTCATGGCGGTGCCGACCTTCGCGCCCAGCCTGGGCTATGCGATTCTCGAGCTCGCGGGATGGCGCGCGATCTTCCTGGTGATCGGCGCTTTGGCGCTGGCAGTGACGGTCTGGTTCCTGCTCAGAATGGAGGAAACCAATCCGAAGCAGAACCGGCAGTCGCAGCGCTCGGGCAACTTGCTGGGCAATGTTGCAACGGTGCTCGGGAACCGGGCGTCGATCGGGTATGTCATCGGCATGTCGCTGATTTTCGGCGGGCACTTCGGGTTCATCAACAGCTCGCAGCAACTGATTGGCGAACATTTCGGCGCAGGCTCGGCCTATCCACTGATCTTCGGCTCGATGGCAGCGACCATGGCGCTGGCCAGCCTGGTCAATTCGGCGATCGTCGAGCGCTTCGGCACCCGTCGGATCGGCCATGCCGCAATTTTCTGCCACCTTGCGGCATCGGTGGGACAATTGCTCCTGGCCTCTGCTCCCGGCGAAACTCTGGTCCAGTTTGTCGTCCTCATGTCTCTCAACATGTGCCTGCTGATTACCGTCTTCGTCAATTTCACTGCAATTGCCTTGCAGCCTTTCGGGCATATTGCCGGTGCGGCGGCATCGGTTCAGGCATTCTTCCGGCTGGTGCTGGGGGCAGGGCTGGGCGGCCTGATCGGTTATGCCTACGATGGCACACCGCGGCCGCTCGCGATTGCGCTGGTCATGGTCGGCTCGCTGACCTTGGCCCTTGTGCTTTATAGCGAACGCGGCAAGCTGTTCCAGCGCCTCAATCCGCCGAGCCGATAGACGCTTGCCTCAGGACTAGGTCAATGGCTCCTCAAGCGTTTCGGGGATGCCTTGCGCCGCAATATCCGAAACCATCCGCACCCCGTCGATCACGATCGGACTGGCGACTCCGGTGCGCTGGTCGCGCGCGATCGCCATGCCCCGCGCGATGACCTGCGGGTTGGCGAAGACATCGTCGAGTTCGTTGATCGGACCCGCCGGAACGCCGGCGACCTCGAGCGCGTCGGCCAGTTCCTGCCGGGTCCAGGTTGCGGTCAGCGCTTCGAGCGCGGCGAGCAAGACTTCTCGATTGCGGACCCGGCCGGGATTGGTGGAAAAGCGGGCATCATTATCAAGCCCGGTGCCGAGCACTCGGCACAGGCTGGTGAACTGGCCATCGTTGCCCACTGCGATGACCAGATCGCCGTCGCTGGTCGGGAAGGCCTGATAGGGCACCAGATTGGCGTGGCCGTTGCCGACCCGGCGCGGCACGGTACCCGAGGTCATCCAGTTCAGGGCTTGGTTCGCCATGACGCTTACCTGGGTATCGAGCAGGGCCATGTCGATATGGGCGCCCAGTCCGGTTTCGTGCCGCCGGTTGATTGCGGCCAGGATCGCGACTGCGCTGTAGACCCCGGTGAACAGGTCGGCCACGGCGATCCCGGTCTTCTGCGGCTGGCGCCCGGCTTCTCCGGTCATCGACATCAAGCCGCCCATGGCCTGGGCGATATAGTCATAGCCGGGACGGTGGGCATAGGGCCCGGTCTGGCCGAAGCCGGTGATCGAGCAGGTGATTAGCCGGGGGTTGAGCGCGCTCAACGCGGGATGATCGAGCCCGTACTTCCGCAGCCCGCCGACCTTGTAGTTCTCGATCACGATATCGGCCGAGGCGGCCAGCTCGCGGACAAGGCGCTGTCCGGCCGGGCTGGCAATATCGACCGCAATCGATCGCTTGCCACGGTTGGTGGAGTGGTAATAGGCCGCGCCGAGGTTTTCGCCGCTGTCCGAGACGACAAATGGCGGGCCCCAGTGGCGGGTATCATCGCCGCTGACCGGCCGTTCGATCTTGATCACTTCGGCGCCAAGATCGGCCAGCAGCTGTCCGCACCATGGACCGGCCAGGATCCGGGCCAGCTCCAGCACGCGAACCCCGCTCAGCGGCTTGGCCATGCCGTCGGCGGGCGATTGCGTCTGCCATCCGATCGTCGGCATCGTTTCAATCCGCTGCTTGTCCGGCGATCCGGGCCGCCCAGTCCTTGGCCATGTCGCCAGCCGCCTTGGCCAGCGCGAAGGCATCGATCCCGATCGCGACGAAACGCGCGCCGCCATCAAGGAATTGCTGGACCAGGCGCTGGTCGCGCGACAGGATGCCGCAAGGTTTGCCGGTTGCCCTGATTCGGGCCAGCGCGCCCGCGGTCACTTCGGACAGGGCGGCGAAATTGCTTTCGCCCAGCAGACCCAGCGAGGCGGCCAGATCGACCGGGCCGACGAACAGCGCATCAATGCCGTCTATGGCGGCGATCGCCTCGATGTTCTCGAGTGCCTGAGCGGTCTCGATCTGGAGGATGATGCACAGCTGCCGGTTGGCTTCGGCGACATAGGCCGGGTAGCGCCCCCAGCGCGCGGCCCGGGCGCCGCCGATACCGCGCTCGCCTTGCGGCGGATAGCGTGCGGCCTTGACCAGCGCCGCAGCCTGTTCGGCGGTTTCGACCATCGGCACCATGATCGTCTGGGCGCCGAGATCGAGGATTTGGCGAATGCCGATCGGATCGTCGTTCGGAACGCGCACGATCGCCGAACAGGGCGGATTGGCGTCCACCGCGCGGAGCTGATCGGCGATGCCCGGCAAGGTCTGGGCGCCGTGCTCGGCATCCACCAGCAGCCAGTCGTAGCCAAGCCCGCCGCAGATTTCGGCGATGTTCGGGCTTGCCAGCGCGAGCCAGAAGCCGAGCTGCACCGGGCCTTCGCCCAGGCCTTGCTTGAAGCGGTTCGCAGGAGTCTTCATCGGTGCGGCTGCCTCTCAAACGAACCGGAAACCGATCGCGCCCATCGGCCCGAAATCGGCGTTGAAAACGTCGCCCCGCCGCGCTTCGACCGGACGGGTGAACGAGCCGCCCAGCACGACTTCGCCGGGTTCGAGCGCCTCGCCCCAGGGCGCCAGCCGGTTGGCCAGCCAGGCGATGCCATTGGCGGGGTTGTTGAGCACGCCCGCCGCGATCCCGGTTTCCTCGACCACCGCGTTGCGGCTCAGCATCGCGCCGATCCAGCGCATGTCGACCTTTTCGGGCCGCATCGGCAGGCCGCCAACGATGATGCCGGCGTTGGCCGCATTGTCGCTGATCGTGTCCTGCACCTTGCGGCGGGCGCCGGTCTCGGCATCCACCACTGTCGTGCGGCTGTCGATGATTTCAACCGAAGGGATGACATATTCGGTTGCCCGCAGGACGTCGAACACGGTGACATTCGGGCCTTCGATCCGGCGGGCCAGGACAAAGGCCAGTTCGACCTCGACCTTGGGGGTGATGAAACGGTCGCAAGGGATGTCGCCGCCCTGTTCGAACACCATGTCGTCGAGCAAGGTGCCATAATCCGGCTCGGTGATGCCTGCGACCTGCTGCATGGCGCGCGAGGTGAGGCCGATCTTGTGGCCATGGACCGTCCGCCCGCCCGCGAGCTTGAGATCGACCCATTGCTTACTGATCCGATAGCCATCGGCAATCGTCATGTCCGGATAGCGGGCGGTGAACTGGCGGATTGGCTTGCGGTTCTGCTCGGCGGCATCGAGTTCCCGCGCGAGCTCCGCGACTAGAGCAGGATCAAGCGTTGGTTGCGATTGACCGGGTCGAGCGCCGCGATTCGGGCTTGTCATATCCTCTCCCCACACCTTAACCTATATGCCAAATGCATTGCACAATAACGAATGGTCGTCTACCACATCCTGCGCCCTCCCAACGACCCCTGCCTTGATCGCAAAGGCGGCGGCGAATAGGCACAAGAGCAAACCTGCGGAGATAGAGGATGACCATCGACACAAGCGTGCGGGAAGAAAAGATTATGGGGCGAGGCCTGACTTCGCATACCCTTCTGGCCGGCGATCCGAGCAAGCCGGCGGTGCTGCTGCTGCACGGGGCAGGACCGGGAGCCCATGCCGGATCGAACTGGCTGCACCTGATGCCCGACCTGGCGGAAAACTTCTTCGTGATCGCACCGGACCTGATCGGCTTCGGACAGTCGGTCATCCCCGAACCCTGGCCCGACAATGTCATGGCCTGGATCGGTACACGGGTGGACCAGTGCTTCGGGCTGCTGGACACGC
The DNA here is from genome assembly GCF_015594425.1 of Novosphingobium sp. HR1a. Taxonomy (NCBI): domain Bacteria; kingdom Pseudomonadati; phylum Pseudomonadota; class Alphaproteobacteria; order Sphingomonadales; family Sphingomonadaceae; genus Novosphingobium; species Novosphingobium sp. HR1a. The sequence goes on along the minus strand of NZ_JABXWS010000042.1, from coordinate 11,546 downwards.
TGGGCATCGATAAAGCCCATGTTGTCGGCAATTCGATGGGCGGTGCGCTGACCCTGCAGATGATGAGCGAGGAGCCTGACCGGATCGACCGGGTGGTGCTGATGGGCTCGATCGGTGCGCCGGGCCCGAAGACGCCCGAACTGGTGCGGCTGCTGTCGTTCTATTCCGATCCGCGGCCCTCGCGCTATCGCCAGCTGATGCACAGTTTCGCCTATGACCCCGACAAGTTCGAAGGCATGGAAGAAATCGTCAAGAACCGCTACAAGATCGCCACCGATCCCGAGATCATGAAGACCGCGGTCAAGATGATCGATTCGATGAAGCAGGGTGTTGATACGCTCAACATGCCGCCGTCGATCCTGTGCAAGCTGCCGCACAGGGTGCTGATCTTCCACGGCCGGCAGGATCGTATCGTTCCGCTCGATACCAGCCTCTACCTGATCGAACACCTCAAGCATGCCGAGCTCTACGTGCTCGATCGCTCCGGCCACTGGTCGCAGCTCGAACGCTGGGATGTGATGCGACCGATGCTGGAGATTCACTTCGGCGCGCGTTCGTTCTGAGCGCAGGCGGCGGCATAAGTGCCGAGCGCTTGCTTTGCAGAGCCGGGCTGGGCAACCAAGGAAGTGAAGGGGTGGTCGGGCGTCTTGTCTGGCCACCCTTTCCGTTTGAAGGTGCCGCGCATGAATGAATCAGCAACCGATGCCGAAGCCTTCTGGGCGTTTTCGCTTGAGGTCTATGCCAAGCCGCAGGTGGCGGAACTGTGCATTGCCCTACAGGACGAATACGGTTTCGACGTCAATCTGCTGCTGCTGGGCCTGTGGGTGGCGGAGACGCAGCGGAAGGCGCTTGATGCCGAACGGATTCGTGAACTGCGCGAAGCCGTCGCGCCGCTCAACGACAACCTGGTGCAGCCGCTGCGCCGGGTCAGGCGCTGGGCCAAGCCCTCCGATCCCGTTATCGAAACTGCGCGATACAAGCTTTACGGAGCTCTCAAGCAAGTGGAATTGAACGCCGAACGTCTTGTCCAGGCGGCGCTGGTGGAAGCATTAAGGCCAGGTTTGGCGCGAGTCGATGAAATGCCAACGCCTCAAGCCGCGGCGAGGGCAAGCCTGGAGCGATACCGGCAGTTCCTTGAAGCGCCCGATGCCGCCGCCGTGCCGCTTGTGCAGCTGATCGTCAGGGCGCTTCCTTAGCCGGCATTGCCGGGGTCTGCGCGGGCGGTTTCGCATCCTTGATGTACGCGTAGATTTCCGCGATCTCGTCGTCGCTCAGTTCGGTCGGACGAAATGGCGGCATTTCGATCAGACCTTGGCGCACCACCGACTTCAGATAATCGAGTTCAAGATCCTTGCGGCCGATCAGTGCCGGGACCGGACGCTCCAGCTGTTCGAGCAGCATCGTGCCGGGATGGCCGGGCCCCGGGTTATGGCACCCGGCGCAGTTGAGGGCGTAATTTTCGGCGCCGTCGGGCTTTTCGGCATTCGGTGCCTTGCTGCAGGCTCCGAGAACAGCAACGAGCGACAAGACAGCCAGCTTTTTCATCATCTCTCCAACGCGAATAATTGCGGGACGGCTCAGGCGGAGGCGAACAGGGCCGTCGGGTCCAGCGCCTTCTTGACTCGCTCATGCAAGGTTGAAAGCCCCTTGGTTTCAAATGTCTTGCCGACCGTTTCGCGCATTCCGGGTTCGGCGATCGCCTGCCCGAAACCGGCTTCGGCCTGCGCCGCGATCAGGGCGGCGGCGCATTCGCGGGCGCGGGCGGCACTTTCGGCCTGCGTGGTGGCAAACGGCAGGATCTGCCTATGATCGGCCGAACGCCAGATCGCCACGGTTTCGCCGAGATAGTCGAATTCGTGCTTGGCGCAGATGTCGCGCGACAGCTCGTAGAGCCGCAAAGCCTCCTCACCGTCAACGGGGCTCACCGGGTTGGCGGAAACCGCCTGATCGCCGCTCCATGCCGGCACGCGCGCACGCGGTTCTGCCACCACGCCGGTCATCGCGCCCATGCGCCACGCCCACAGGCGGGGATCGATGCCCTTGCCGTCGGCGATCACCCGAGCACCGGAGATCGACGAAAACGCCCCCTTGACCATATCCCACAGGATCGGGACATTGCCCGGCAAGCCATAGAGCGCGCCATAGAGATTCCAGTGGCCCAGGCCCAGCGCCTCGCCCGCAGCGGTTACCGCGCTGGCCGCCATAGGCCCCTTGCCATCATAGTCGCCGCGCTTCTTGCCGAGCAGGGCGGCTTCGTGCAGCGCGCTGCCGACCGCGACGCCATTGGCCACGACCATGTTGAGCTTGAGCGGCCCGAGCACGTCGAGCAGATCGGCCAGCTGGTCTTCCTTGGGCACGGTCACCATGAAGGTCTGGTGGGCTGGCGGTTGCGGCATCATCCACATGCCGACCTTGGTCGGCACCGCGAAATCCGACTGCGTGAACAGGCCATCGACCCAGGGGCCGTAGCCGAACTTGAACAGTTGCCAGCAGGTGCTCTTGGGCATGGCGCCCATGCCCGTCCGCACAAGCTTTCCGTCCGCGAGCATGACCTCAAGCCCGCACTGCATCAGGAAGTGATCGGAGTAGGGGGTGTAGCCGGGCTGACGATGGACGAAGCTTGCGGCCACACTGGCGTCGGGGTTGCCGCCATGGTCGATCCACAGCTTGATGCCCTTTTCCTTGATATGGGCATCGAGCTGGCGGAAGGTCACCCCCGGTTCGACCAGGCAATAGGCCAGCTCCTCGTTCACCTCGAGAATTGCGTTCATGCGCTGGAGGTCGAGGATGATGACCTTGTCCAGCCCTGCCTTTTCGAGGCCGTGGGCGCCGTTGCACACGGGTTGCAGCACACCGCCGGCGGTTCGCGCCGCCTCCAGCGCCTTGGCGAGCTGGGTTTCATCCGCCGGCAAGACGATGCCAAGCGGTGCCGCGCCGCTGATTGCAAAGCGGGCCAGCCCCTGAGGGGTGCGATCGACTGCCGCGGCGCCGATCGCAGCTTCCACCGCGGTCAGCGCGGCCATCTGGCGAGCTTGGTCTGTCATGGGTCCTGTTCCGCCTGTCTATTGCTGGAGAATCTTCACGTAACGATCGAGATTGGCTGCATCGACGGCGAAGTGCGCCGAACGAATCCCGATGCCGATGGCGCTGTCCGGTTCGCTGTCGCGCCACGAAAAGCAGCAAGTCGGGCAACGGTGGATGGTCCACACCACCTTGCCGCCTTCCTTGCCTTGATAGTCAGCGAGGGCGCCGCCGGTCGCGCAGCGCGGACAGACCGTCTTGCTCATTGCAAAGCTCCCAGTTGCATGGCCCGGATCTTCTTGCTCAGCTCGTCAATGTCCGGCCCGGTCGGAGGGGTGACCAGATGCGCTTCGCCGACCGGGTCGGGGGGCAGGTAGCTGGTCGCGTCGATAATCAGGCGATGACCCTTGCCGGGAACGACGGCCGAAGGATCGATCGGGACCGCAGGCATGTTGGGCAGGACGATGATGTCGTCGGCGCGGGTGCGGGTGGAAAGCGCCCACATCACCTGGTTGAGATCGAAAGGATCGACATCGGCATCGACCATGATCAGGTTCTTGAGATACATCACGCCGTGCGGAGTGCTCAGCGCGCGCAGCGCGACGGTCTTGGCAAAGCTCGCCATCCGGTTCTTGACCGAAATGATCCCGGTCAGCCCGTGCTGGTACAGCGCGTTGACCGCGGTGACTTCCGGAAAATTCTGGCGCAGCTGCGCATAGATCGGGGCCGAGGTATGCAGGCCGATCAGGGTATCGTGTTCGGTCCAGCCGCGGCCGATATAGATGTTCTCGAAAATCGGGTTCTTGCGGTGCGAGATGGCCGTCACCTTGAAGATCGGCGCCTTGCGGACCCCGCTGTAGGAACCGGGAAATTCGCCGAACGGACCTTCCAGGACACGTTCGCCCAGTTGCATTTCGGCTTCGATCACTATCTCGCTGTCGGCGAGGATGTCGATGCCATTGCCCGACTTGGTCAGCCGGATCGGCGCGCCCATCATCGCCGAGGCATAGGAATATTCCGATTCTTCGTAACCGATCGGTGTCGCCGCGAACACCGCCAAGCCCGGATGGTTGCCCAGCATGACCGCGATCTTGAGCGGCAGGCCGGTACGTTCGGCCGCCATGATCTGCCGGCCCATGTCGTGCGACGGGATGGTCATCAGGGTGAAGCTGTCGGGACCTTGCAGTTGCAGCCGGTAGATGCCGACGTTCTGCTTGCCGAAATTGTCTAGGTCTTCCGGATCGCGCGACGCCACCGATGCCTTGCCGAGGTAGAAGCCGCCATCGTATTCGTTGATGCGGTAGACCGGCAGCACGTCGTAGAGGTTGATCCCGCTTTCGATCCGGCATTCATGAACCGGCGCCCGGGCTTCGGGAACGGTGCTGATCTGCGCCGCCGCATCGCCCCAGCGCCCGGCGATCTCGAAGAACAGTTCGCGGATTGTCGTTCCCTTGGGGCGGCCGAGCAACAGCGCGATATTGTCCCACGAACCGTGCACGCCGACCGCGGTGCGCTTTCCGGGGTATCCGGCAATGTTGTCGAACACGATCGCTGGCGCGCCGTTGGCGTCGCGCGATGCGGCGACCGCGATGTTGCGCACGTCGGGCTCGGGCATCACCCGCTCGCTCCAGGTGATCGCCTGTCCGGCATCGCCCAGCAGTTCGAGGAAGTCCCGCAGCGAGGTGATGGACCGCGATTGCTTGGCCAGATCCTGCATCATCAGTTCCCTTCAGTCAGACCAGCTCAATGGCCGCCTTGGCCGGCGGTGGCCGTCTGGACGGTCACCCATTTCCACTCGGTCATGATTTCCAGATCGGCCTCGGTGCCTTCACGCCCGAACCCTGAAGCCTTGGTGCCGCCGAAGGGAACGTGCGGTTCGTCGTGGAGGGTCGGAGCGTTGATATGGACCATCCCCGCCTCGGCTTGCTGGGCAAAGCGCAGGGCCTTGTCGATATCGCGGGTGAAGATCGACGCGCTCAGGCCGTATTCGGTGTCGTTCGCCAGGTCGATCGCTTCCTCGAGCGAGTCGAATGGATAGAGCGAAGTGACCGGGCCGAAGGTTTCTTCGGCAAAGACCGTCATCTCTGGCGTCACGCCGCTCAGCACCGTGGCCGAGCAACTGTTGCCGTTCCATTCCGCACCTGCGAGAATTGCAGCGCCCTTGGTGCGGGCGTCGTCGATATGCCGGCGGACTCGATCGCGTTGGCGTTCCGAAATGATCGGTCCGAGCATGGTGGTGGGCTCGCGCAGGTTGCCGCCCTTGGCCTTGGCCGTCGCGGCGGCGAAGGCCTTGGCAAAGGCGTCGAAGATCGGACGTTCAACGTAGATCCGCGATGCCCCCATGCAAACCTGGCCCTGATACATGAAGATGCTGAACAGCGCGGCACCGACGGCCTTTTCGAGATCGGCATCGGCGCACACGATCAACGGGCTCTTGCCGCCGAGTTCGAGTGTGTACTTCTTGAGGTTCCGGGCGGCGATCCCGGCGATGTGCTTGCCGACTCGCGACGACCCGGTGAAGGTTATCGAGGCAACCTTGGGATGGCCGGTCAGGGCATCTCCGATTTCCGCGCCGTCGCCGTAGACGATGTTGAACAGCCCATCGGGCACGCCCGCGTCGCGCCACAGGGCGGCGAGCAGATCGGCAACCTTGGGGGCGGCTTCGGACGGCAGCAGAACGAAGGCGTTGCCGGTCGCCAGCGCCATCGCAGATTGCTTGATGCCCTTGATCAGCGGCACGTTGAACGGGGTAATCCCGGCGACTACCCCCACCGGCTGGCGCAGGCTCATGCTGAAGCGGCCCGGCGTGTCGGAGGGAATTGTCTCGCCGCGGACCCGCCGCGGCACTCCGGCCGCAGCGCGCAGGAAGCTCACCGCGAACCGCGTCTCGAACCCGGCCTTGGCGGCGGGCGAACCGATTTCGTCGATCAATACCTCGCTGAACAGCGCGGCGTCGCGCTCCATGATTTCAGCGGCCTTGACCATCCAGCCTTCGCGCGCCGCGGCGGGCAGATCGCGGTGCTGGCGAAATGCCCTGTCGGCGGTCTCCACAGCACGATCGACGTCGGCGGCCGTGCCCGCCGCAACCCTGGCGTAAACGCTGTCGTCGACCGGATTGAGGTCGTCGAAATAGGTGCCGCTTCCAGGCGCTACCGCCACGCCGCCAATCCAGTGATCGAGGTTCTTCATCTTGCTAGTATCCTTCAATCAGATTCCGGCGCGGTCACGCGGTTGTGCGCATCGCCTTGGGCCAGATGCCCTGCTTGCCAGGAGAGAGAATGCCGTTGGGATCGAGAACATCCTTGAGGCGGTGGTGGAGATCCCAGAGTGCGCCGTCGTTGTGTTTGTAGGTCCTGGCGATCTGATCCATGAAGGCGAGGTGCGTGCGGTATTCGCCGAACCCCGCCTCCGCAGCCTCGTCAACCAGCAGGCCGAACAGGTCGTAGGCGCTCTTGCGCATCGTCTCGTCGGCGCGGTCGTACATGATCATCAGGATGTGATGCATGTCGCGCCAGCCGACCAGGAATTCGCCGATGTAGTCGAAGCCGTGATCGTTGCAGCGCTGCTTGATCAGCTTGTATTGGGCAAGTGCTTCGGAACCACTGGGCGCCGAGATCGGCGAAAAGTTGATGTGCCCGCCGCCGCCGATCCAGTTCATGATGCTGAATTCGGTCATGTTCGGCTCGCCGCGCATCAGCCGTACGCGATAGTCCCAGGCCGGATCGTTCTTGCGATCGAAATGGACCTTGGCGCCGGGAATGCTCATCAAGGCATCCTCCACCACCTTCCAGTTGTTCTCGATCACCGGCGGCGGGCCGTACAGCGCGCCGTAATAGTTCCACATTCCCAGATCGTGGTCCGCGGCGATCTTGGCGCGGATCGACGGCGGCAGCGGGCCCTTGCCATCGTAATAGTGGCGCCGCGTGGTCTTGGCCGAGGCCTCCCACAGCAGATCGACCGCAACCGCCGCATTCGGGATGATCTGGTTGACCTTGAGCGCCCGGGTGACCTCGAAGATCGCCTCGAGATCCTCCTCCTTCTGGTAGGTGATCATGAAGGGCTTGTAGCCCGGCGGTTCCGGCATCAGCCAGATGCCCATCTTGGTCACCACGCCGAAATTGGATTGGGTGAACATGCCGTCGAAATGCGGGCCGGCCACGTGCTTGGTGACTTGCCAATGCTTCGATCCGGCAAGTGCGCCCTGGCCGGTGCGGACGATTTCACCATCGGCCAGAACCACTTCCATGCCGCACTGCATGACAAAATGGTCGCCATAGGGGGTATAGCCGGCGCCATGCTCCAGCGCATTGCCCATCACGCCGCCCCAGGCTGGTGCGGCAGGATCGATCCACAGCTTGCTGCCGATCTGGCGCAGATGGCGGTACAGCTGCATGTAGGATACGCCGGGCTCGACCAGCGCGTAGCCATATTTCTCGTTGACCTCGATCACGCGGTTCATCCGCCGCAGATCGAGCATGACATAGCCGGATTTGCGCGGGGCCGGGCCGCCATAGGCAAAATTGCGGCCGGTCCCGATGGTCCAGACAGGGATCTTGTAGGCGTTTACGACTGCCAGGATCTTCTGGATTTGCTCGACACCGTCGGGCGCAACAGCGGCGGACGGCAGCATTTCGCCATCGGCCAGCGGAGAATAGGCGTCCCGGTAAGCCGAAAGCGGAAGCTCGTCGAGGAATACCCATTGCTTGCCGACAACCGCGGCAAGCTCGTCGAGCGCCTTGTTGAAAGTGGATGCGTCGACACCTTGGGGAACAATGCGGCTCAAGACAGGTCTCCCCCGATTTCATAAACCCAGGAGGCCAGCAGTCCGGGGCTGCTGGCCGCGATATCGCACGAACCCGACTGACAGGTGTTCAAGCGAGCTTCGGTTGGCGCGCCGAGCGCGTCGCGAACCAGGTGCGCGACGGCCACCGGCCATGCCGCCGAGGCGCCTTGGAGCAGCTGCGCGGCGCCCTCGGTCCGATGCTGCCAGCGTCCGCCCGTGTAATGGTGCCGCCACAACAACGCCGGGCGGGCGCCGCGCGCGACCAGAACCTGTCCGGCGATCATGGCCGCGGGATCCGACGTCAGGCCAACGACCAGGCCATCGGTGTCGTCCAGACCGTGCAGGAGGACGTTGAGCGACCGGTCGAGCCGGATGGTCCAGCCAACCACGCCGCTTTCGGCAAGCGTCGCCGCGAACATCCGGCTTTCCGGCGATGCGGTTTCCTCGATCACCGTCACTCTGCGCGCGGGGGCCGACGCCGCTCCGGGCAATACGCCAAGCCCGGCCACGGTGGCGCCCAGCGCTCCGGCTCCCAGGAACTCGCGTCGCTTGATATCCCAAGCCATCATGCCTGCCTTTCGATCTTCAGCGGCGCCGGTTCGGCGACCGCGCCCTCGGTGGATAGTCCCTGCCAGCGACCCGCAGCGTCGCGATGTATGTCGAAGTGATCGAGCACCCGTGTGCAGCTGTGATCGACGATGTCCTGAAGGCCTGCAGGACGGGCGTAGAACGCCGGGACCGGTGGAAAAATGACCGCGCCCATTTCTGTGCAGGCGACCATGTTGCGCAGGTGAGCCAGGTTGAGCGGCGTCTCGCGGGTCATCAGCACCAGCTTGCGCCGCTCCTTCAGCATCACATCGGCGGCGCGCGTGATCAGATTGTCGGACAGACCGTGGGCCACCGCTGCCAGAGTGCGCATCGAGCAGGGCGCTATCACCATGCCGTCGCACAGGAACGAACCGCTGGCGATGCTGGCGCCGACATTGCGGACGCTGTGCACCACATCGGCCGCACCTTCGATCAGGCGGCGGCCGTCCGGAATTTCTTCGCGGATGTTGAGCAAGGCGGCTTGCGACATGACGAGGTGAGTTTCCCAGCCACCTTGTTCGCGGAGCATTTCGAGCAGGCGCTGCCCGTAAACCGAGCCCGTCGCTCCGGTTATGGCAACGACCACGCGCTTCATGGGCGGACTGCGCCGCCCGCGCGTTCCCTGCGTACTCCCGTCGCAACGTTCATGGCCGAATCCTTCTCCCTCAACCATTATGCAACAAATTGTACTATAAGCAACATGTAAGAGCACCTTGAAGCTATGTCCTTCGGGGCTTCTCCGCTTCAATCGCAGGCTGCGGCGGCAAGCCGAGACTTATGGCCTTGAGTTCCAGGAATTCGTCGATCCCGTGACGCGATCCCTCGCGCCCCAGTCCCGATTCCTTGACCCCGCCGAAAGGCATGGTTTCCGAAGAAATGATGCCGTTGTTGACGCCGACCATGCCGACCTCGAGACCTTCGGCAAGGCGCCAGAACCGGTCCATGTCGCGGGTGAATGCGTAGGCGGCCAGGCCCGAGCGGGTGCTGTTGGCCAGGGTCAGGGCTTCGGCCTCGGTTTCGAAACGGAAGAGGGGAGCGACCGGTCCGAAGGTCTCTTCCAGCGCCAGCCGCATGTCCGGGTTGGCGCCGGTCAGGACCGTGGGCTGGTGGAACAGCTCGCCGGCTTCATGGCCTTCGCCTCCCGTGACGATCCGGGCACCGCGCCCGACGGCATCGCCGACATGTTCGCGCACCTTCTGCAATGCCGCGGCGGTGATCAGCGGGCCCTGATCGGTCTCGCCTTCCAGGCCGTTGCCGACGCGGAAAGCCGCGACTCTGGCGGCCAGCGCTTCGGCGAACCGGTCATGGATGCCGTTCTGCACCAGGATGCGGTTGGCGCAGACGCAGGTCTGGCCGGTGTTTCGGAACTTTGAAGCGATCGTGCCCGCCACGGCGACGTCGATATCGGCATCGTCGAACACGATCAGCGGAGCGTTGCCGCCCAGCTCCATCGACACCCGCTTGAGCGTCGTCGCGCACTGCGCGGTCAGCAGCTTGCCAACCGTGGTGGAGCCGGTGAAGGTGAATTTGGCAACGCCGGGATGGCTGGTCAGGACCGATCCGATCGCCGGCGCATCGCCTGCGATGACGTTGAAAGTGCCCGCCGGAACACCGGCTTCGAGTGCCAGCCGGGCCAGCGCGAAGGCCGTGAGCGGGGTCAGTTCGGCGGGTTTGAGTGTAACGGTGCATCCTGCGGCCAGGGCGGGCGCGACCTTGCGCGTGATCATCGCTGCGGGAAAATTCCATGGCGTAATCGCGCCGACCAGGCCCACCGGCTGCTTGAGAACCAGGACCCGGCGATCGCGTTGGGCGGGGATGATCTCGCCATTGATGCGCCGGGCTTCTTCCGCGAACCATTGGATGAAACTGGCCGCATAGTCGATCTCGCCCAGCGCTTCGGCGAGCGGCTTGCCCTGTTCGGCCGTGAGCAGTATTGCCAGATCGTTGCGGTTTTCGCGAACAAGCGCGAACCAAGCGTGCAGAATGGCGGCGCGTTCGGCGGCCGAATGGGCCCGCCATTCCCCGAAGGCTCTGGCGTTGCTTTCGACGGCGCGGTTCGCCTCGACCGCACCTAGGAGGGGGATTTCCGTCAGCGCCATCCCCGTCGCAGGATTGATCACGGCAATCGCCCGCTCGGTAGTGGCTATGGCCTCGCCATCGACGATCGGCAGGCCTGCAGCGAATTCGGGCCGGGACAAGGATGGCTGGGAAACAGGCATGGAGCGAAACCTTGGCAGTCGGTTGGGAAGTTCAAGGGATGCAAACGAAACGGGGCGGAACCGCCGGAGCGGATCCCCCCCAATCGATGGGGTGACCTTTCGGTCACCCCAGGCAGAGCCGTCAGTACTTGTAGGCGACCTTGAGGAACCATTCGCGCGGCCGCGAATAGGTTGCCTGGGCAACGCCCGATGAGTTCAGCTCGACAAACCCACCTTGAATGTAGCGCTTGTCGGTCAGGTTGGTGACACCAGCGGTTACGGTGAAATGGTCGCTGGCGTCGGTGAATGAGGCACTTGCCCCGAACACGCTATAGGCGGGCTGATACAGCCTCGGGTCGTTGACAGCATCCTTGAAGGTGCCGCTCTGGTGATACCAGTCGCCACGCAGCACGAACTTGCCCGTCTCGCTCTCGTGAACGGTCGCATTGGCGGCGAGCGTCGCCGTCCATTCGGGAACGAAAGCAAACTTCGAGTTCAAGGTTACCGGAAAGGCAGCGGGGTCAACCGAACGGTAAAATGCGTCCAGATAGCCCACACCGTAATCGATCCGCAACCAGTCGGCAGGGGCTGCCTGGCCTTCGATTTCGAAGCCCCTGATCCGGCCCTCGCCACCGTTGCGGACCTTCGGCGCAAGGCCTTCATTCACGACGATCTGCATGTCGCTGTAGTCAGACTGGAATACCGCGACATTCATGCGCAGACGCCGGTCGAACAGTTCGGTTTTGAGGCCGACTTCGTAGGACGTGACGAATTCCGGCGTAAAGGACGGGGTGAATTGTTCCGAGAAGGTCCTCTGCGTGAATCCGCCGTTCTTGAAGCCCTTTGAATAGGACGCATAACCCATGATATCGTCGGTGAACTGGTAGTTTACCGACAATGCCGGGGTCCATTCCTTGGAATGAACTGAAACTTCGAACGCCGGAACGGTATGGTTT
>NZ_JABXWS010000041.1:0-71343 GCF_015594425.1 Novosphingobium sp. HR1a | reverse complement strand
CCACCCGGGTTGGAAGCGGACGCCACACAAGTCGGATCCGGGAAACCGTCAAACGGACCACCGACGATCAGCTGCGGGACGTTCTGACCAACCAAGCAACGGCTAAACTGGATGAACACGCCATCGGGATAAGGCAAACCAGGAATGCCCGCGGTGAAGTCACGGGTGATTACCGACAACGAGGGATCGTAGCGCTTGGTCTCGTCGGTGTAACGTATGCCCGGCGTAATCGAGAGGCGATCCGTCACCTTGTATGAGAACTGCAAGTATCCGGCATAACTGTCGTTATCGACCAGCCCGCCGCTATTAAACTCAGCAAATCCAAAGCGCAAAGGCTGTATATCTTTGCCTTTCTCCTTCAGATAATAGGCTCCCATCGTAAACTGCAGCTTATCGTCCAGAATCTTACCCGTTAGCTGGAGCTCTTGAGAGGCCTGCCAAATGCGGACATTGGTCGAAAAACCAAGCATGTCGATCGGAGACACGTCGAAGTCCATGTCTACGGTCGATTTTTGGTCACGATAAGCACTTATCGACTTCAAAGTAACATTACCGAAATCATACTCAAGCGAAAGGTTCGTGCCCCAAAGATCGAAATTCGAACGATTTGGCCCTCCCGCCCAGGTCTCGTCGATGTTGCCTGTCACCCACCGCGAGGAATAGCAGATTGGATTGTCGGTCGGTGCCAGTTGGCCAGGAGCGCCACATTGTCCTGCCCCTTCGCGAAGCTTATTGTACGCAAAAGCGGCGCTGGGGATGGCGACCACGCGCCCATTGATGGTCTGGAACTGCAGCAGATCCGGCGAATCACGGTTCTCAATCAGATAATTGGCGGCCATCTCCTCGCGCCGAATATTGACGTCGGCGGCGAGAAGCGCCTTGAAATTGTCGGTCGGTTCCCACTTGAAAGCGACGCGGCCCGAAAAGCTGTCCTTGTTGCCTTGACGCCCACCATCGAGCAGGCGGCGCTGATAGCCGTCGCGGGTCTCGTAGGAAGCGACCGCGCGCATTGCCAGGGTGTCGCTAATCGGAACATTGACGATGCCCTTGAAATCCGCTCGATTGAAGCGTCCGGTTGCGGCTTCGAGCTTAAGTTCGAAGTCGTTTCCGGGCTCATTGGTGTTGACGAGGATCGCGCCGCCAATCGTGTTCTTGCCGAACAGGGTGCCTTGCGGGCCGCGCAGGATCTGGACATTTGCGATGTCCGCCATTTCAAGCAGACCACCAATCGATCGGGCGACATAGACGCCATCGACATAGATGCCAACACCAGGATCGACGGTGATGTTGTAGTCGGTCTGGCCGACGCCGCGGATGAACGCGGTTAGCGTTGCACTCGAACCCGAGATGTTGCCAACCGGCTGGATATTCACGTTAGGTGCGTAAGACGCCACCTGGGCGACGTTAGCGATTTGCCGGTCTTCGATCATGGCACCGCTCATCGCGGTAACCGCGATCGGCGTTTCCTGCGCGTTCTCTTCCCGCTTGCGGGCCGTGACCACAATGTCGTCGAGACCGCCTCTCGAGGCTTCTTGCTGTGCGCCCGGCTCGACATCTTGCGCATGAGCAGAATTCGGAGCAAGTGCGAAACTGGCAATAGTCAGGCCGGTCGTAGTTATCAGCATGCGTTTGGTGTTGTAGAAAGATGTAATTCTAGGCATAGTTCCTCTCCCTCATCGATCACAGGCTTTTCGCCTTAGTGCTAGAATTTTACCTCAAAGGTCACTCCGATTTTCCGTGGCTGTTCGTAAAATCCATCGTTCGACAGCGGGCCCGGCCGCATCGTCTGGAAAACCTTTTCGTTTGTGAGATTGGTGGCCCACACTGCTACTTTCCAATTCTCGTTTTCGGGTGTCCAGGACAACGATGCGTTAGAAAGAGTGTATGGTTTCTGCGAGAAGTTGTTCGCAAAGTCGTAATAGAGACGCGAACTGAACGAGACATTTCCGTTTAGTGCCATGCGTCCGGCCCCAAGGTCGTGTCCCCATTCAAACCCGACATTTCCCGACCATTTCGGCGCCCGGGTCATGACGAACCCGGAGGCATCCAGGGTCACGACGGTATTGCCCCCGTCCGCCTGAGGGAAGAAACCCTGAGCCAGCGGGAAATCCTTGTACTGTGCGTGAGTATAGGCGAGCGCCGCCCGCAGTTTCAGGCCAGCGGTTGGGACGATCGTCGTCTCGAGTTCGCCGCCATAGATTTCGGCATTTGCTGCGTTCTGCAGAATATAGCCAGACCCGGCCGAATCCTTAGACTGCAGTTGCAGGTTGGTGTAGTCATAATAATATATCGCGAGATTGGCTCGGAACCAGTCGAAAGGATCTGATTTTAACCCAAATTCAGCAGCCTTGATTTCTTCGGGTTCGACAGGGATGTTACGTGTGCTAGCCATATTGAAGACGCCGCTTTTGAAAGCGGTGCTCCAGCTAGCGTAGACATTTGTTTTGTCGTCGATTTCGTAACGTAGGCCGATCTTGTAGTTGAACTTATTGAAGGACTTGTGAACGTTGTTAACCACCAGACTGCCGTTTAGTGTCTGTGAAAATTCCCGTTTTTCGGTCGTGTAACGCCCGCCGAGGTTGACGAACAGGCCCGGTACCGCCTCGTACGTGATATCCGCGAAGCCGGCAAAGGACCGGCCGCCCAGATCAGGTTCGAGCGTCGGTCCGGACAAACCTGCCGTGGGACTAGGGGCTGTCCAGGGCTGAAGAAAAGCACTTCCACCAAATTGGTAGAAATATCCACCCACCAGCCACTGGAGCGGGCCGGGGTTGGCGGAACTGAGCTTGATTTCCTGACTGCCCGACTCGGAACGGAAGATCGCCGGAAAATTCCCTAGCCGCAGGTTAGAAGCGTCTGAATCGGTGATCTGATTCCAGCGGAGGTTCATGAAGCCGCTGGTGGTCTCGATGTTGAAATCATCGAGTTCGAGCTTGGTGTGCAAGGCGAAAGTCCAGCGCCGCAAGTCGAGGCGAGGAACATCGGTGAGCGACGCTTGCCAGGCTCCGGTAGGCAAGATGGCTCCGGGGAAGCGCCGCGCGACAGTGTTGCCATCGACCGGTTGCGGCGAATTGCTAGTGCTTTTTTGGTCGAAGAATTCGCCGGTCAGGACAACCTTGAAATTGTCCGCCGGCTTGAACAGAAACTTGCTGCGCAAATCGATGACCCGCTGGTCGCCCAGCGTTCCACCACGCACCAGATCATCGATATAGCCATCGTTCTTGCGGAAAAGGCCGGAAAGATCGATCGCGGCCTTTTCGCTGATAGGGCCGGTCACATAGAGCCGCGCGTCATAGTCGCCCGCTTCGCGCCGCATCCGGCCGACCCGTAAGGAAGCCTTGCCCCGGAAATCGAAGCTGGGGTCCGGCGTGATCACATTGATCAGCCCGCCCGTCGCATTGCGACCAAAAGTGGTGCCTTGCGGACCGCGCAGCACCTCAACCCGCTCGACCTCGACGAGATCGATCCAGTTTGCGGCAGATTCGGGCTGATAGACCCCGTCGATATAGGTGGCGATGTTCGGTTCGTCGCCGATCGAGATGCCGGTTGAGCCGACGCCGCGAACCACCGGCTGGAAGACACCCATGTTGCGGCTGCCGACAAATCCGGGAACCAACTGGGTCAGCGTCCGGACTGTCGACACGTCGGCCGATTGCAAGGCATCTCCGCCCAGCGCCGTGACGGCCACGGGCACCTGCTGCAATCTTGCTTCGCGGCGGGTCGCAGTGACAACGATATCTTCGATACCGGTCGACGCCTGCTCATCTTTGGGCTGCTCGGCTGTTGTATCCTGAGCGAGCGCGACACTAGGAACAAGCGATTGCGCAAGGACGGCAGCCGCAGTTACAAACAAGTTAATCTGAAGTTCTTTCATTTCCTCTCCCCTCGCCGCATATTTTTAATTCTAAGAATTACTTCTGTTGAGATAGATACTCCTGCAGAAAGTCGAGACGATCATTGCCCCAGAATATTTGATCGTCGACAAACATTAACGGCGCGCCGAAGACTCCCCGCTGATAGGCTAGGCTGCGAGCCTTGCGATATTCATTCTGGCCAAGTGAAGAGTCCACGAAGGCTGTCAACGCCTCTGGATCGAGTCCAGCTTCTGTTGCACAGGCGCGCAGTTCTCCGCGGTCGCTTGGGTCGATTCCCTGTCCCCAGATCAGATTGTAAGCGGCAGCGACGTATGCTTCCGCTTTGCCCTGCTCGCGCGCGTAGAGCGTGGCGCAGTTCCAGTCCTTGCAGGCAAAGCTGGCCGGAAAACGCAAGGGAGCGTCATATTTGTGGGCCCACCGGTTGAGGTCCGCCATCATCACCTTGATTTTCGGAACCACCTCGCGATTGGACGGGCCGTAGTTCCCCGCCGCGATCTTCGCCTCGGGGATATCGATCGGCCAATATTCGAGTTCGCAACCGGCCTTGCGGGCTATTTCCGGGAGCTTCAGCTGCGCGAGGTAACTGAAGGGACTGATGAAGTCGAAATAGAAGTCGATCTTGCGGGTCATCGTGCGGTCCCGAAGCCGACGAGCTTCTCGTAATTGTCCCAGAAGCCGATAATGGCGCCTTCGGTGACAAGATGGTCGGCATCTTCGGCGCGGCAACCGCCCATCGCGATGAAGGAGGTTGCCTGCTGCTCGCCGGCAATGGCGTTCTGGACGATTTCCACCGCTTCGCCGTCTTCCATCGAGATCAGGCCGGCCGGACCGATCAGGTTGGTCTGCTTGCGCCGGATTGCCTGCATTTCTGCATCGTCGTCGGCGTAACCGAAGTGGGTCCAGACCAGCTCGAACGCTTCCTGTCCCTTTGGCACGATTTGCCGCACGGCGAGCGTGTTCTGAATCTGCTGGAGGACCAGGTTCGGGAAAACCGCGAGGATAACCAGGGTAATGCCGTCATCGAATTCCTGGCGGCCCTTGAGCAGCGACATGTCCTGAAGCTTGAACTCGGTATCGAATGTCCTGGAATCGCCATAGGCCTGTTTGTCGGCGGCATCGTCGTTGCTGGCGGCGATGGAATAAAGGAGCGAATGCCGCTTCTCGCTGTCCATCAGTGACTTGCCGGTCTGGGTCGATCGGTAGAGCCCGAACGTATTGTGGAACAGGTGCAGAAGGCTGGCGTGATAGGGATCGCGGGTATTCTCGGCATAGAGCTTCCAGTTGCCGTGAACATATTGCCGCTGATCGCCCAGAACCTTGATCGGCTTGTGCATGATCCGTTTGATATGCTCGACAACCAGCGGGCCGAGGAAATCGTTCAGTGGCACCACGCTTTGAGAAAAGCTGGCGAAGACAAGCCCGCCGACGATCCCGACGCGCAACTGCTTGAGGCCATGCTGTTTCATGTCGAAATCGCCGGGCATTCCGCCCTGGCCCTTGAGACCGCGGCGGAACGGCACCCCGATCAGATTGCCGGCGAGGTCATAGGCCCATTGGTGGTAAACACATTCGAGATTGGGGCGATTGCCGCGCAGTTCGCGGCATACCAGGGCCCCGCGATGAGCGCAGCGATTGACCACGACATGAACGGCGCCATCAGCGGCCCTGGTGACGATGACCGGGGTTTCTCCGATGAAGGTTGATTTGAAATCGCCAGCCTCGGGCACTTCTGCCTCGAGCGCGACGAAGGACCAAGTCTCGCCCTGGAAGATCTTTTCCTGCTCGCGCGCGTGATACTCCGGATCGGTGAAAACCCGGTAGGGAACCCGGCGACCAGTTCCGTTTGCGGTTCTCGAGGGATTTTCGTCTAGCAGAGCTGTGTCGGTCATGATCAAAATCCTCGTCGCGAACTAAATCGGGCGAACCATCATCGTGTCGATGAGGTTGGTATCGAAAACGGCGATCTTCGAACGAAACAAGGGGCGCTCGCCCGACAAGTCGATCTCGTCTATATACTTGCCCGAATTGTAGATTGTGGTGTGTCCGTCGGTACGGGTCATAAGGACCGCATAGTTGGTTTGCGTCTTTGCGAGTGCTCCCGTTGTGGAAACCATCCGGGTCGGACCGAGAATATGACGGTAGGCATGCACCGGGAAGATATTGGCTTTGCGCAGTGAAACAATGCGATCCACAAGCATTCCGCGGCTGTCGCAATAGATCGCCGCTGAATCCAAGTTTCGCTCGAAGTTCTCGCGCGAGATCACGGTATAAACGCAGTCCGAAACAAAGAGTTCGGGCCACTCTTCCAAGCGATCATCGTCAATGAGTTCGGCGTAGAGCGCGTTGAGCTCGGAAGTGAGCTGCTGCAGCTCATAGCGGGAAGGGGTGTCGAGGAGCATTCAGGCGCTCTCTTTCGGTTGATCGATGCACACCCAGCCGTCTTCGATCGTGACGGGGTATGTCTTGATGGGGATCTGGCAGGGAAAGGCCTTGGCAGCTCCGGTCGCGATGTCGAACGAACCACCGTGAAACGGGCACTCGATAATTGTGCCGTCCTGGTAGCCATCGGTGAGCATGGCATTGCCATGGGTGCACAGATTGTCGGTGACGAATACATCGCCATCGACGTTGTAGACGGCAAGCGCAGGCATTTGCTCCTGGTAAACCGCGACCGGTTCACCATCCTTAACGTCCGCTACTTGGCAAAGGCGCAGTTTGTTCGACATAGCGTCTGGCAATTCCAATCTTGCTTCCGAACTGGCGGTCAATGGAAGGCTCAACCGAGGGGAATATCCATGCCGTAGCCTGCGGCCTCGTTGCCGTGACCGAAGATGTCGCGGGTGTAATATTCCTGCTGGGTCGGGGCCTTGCGGGCTCCCCAGCCGAACTCCCACAGCCAGCCCGACGGATTGGCGCAGTAGAAGGTCAGCGCCTGGTCATTCGCGTGCTTGCCGAGCTGGAGCGCGACGTCGATCTTGCGCGCCCGCACAATGTCGTGCGCGAGGCCGAGATCGTCGAGGTCGGTATATTCGAACATCAGGTGGTTGATGCGCTTTTCCATCGGGCCAAGCCCGAAAGCGACCGAATGCTGCCGCTCGTTGCAGTGCATGAAGTACGGCTGCGCCACCATCCCGTTGGGCAGCTGCAGGTGATACTCGACCGACCCGCGCAGCCCCAGCAGTCCGTAGAACGCCGCCGCCGCGGGAACATCGTCCTGACGCAGGATGCAATGCCCGATTCCTTCCGATCCGGTCACGAACTTTCCGTACATGGGGCGCCCAGGATGGAAAGGCTTGTGGGTGTCGACTTGCGGCCCGTAAAAAATTTCGGTGGGGTTCCCACCCGGATCGGCGAGCTTGGCAAGACCGAGCACGCGCCGCTCGCGAGCTTCGGCCTCGCTTGCCACCGTCAAGGAGATTCCGGCGGCGGTCAGCTTTGCCACCATGGCGTCGAATTCCACCGGATCGGCAACGCGCCAGCCCAGATAGGCAAGATCGTCGGAGTCGGAGGCGTGCAACACGATGCGATGATGCCACTGGTCCATGCGCAGGTAGAGGCGGTCGCCTTCGCCCTCGTCGACAATCTCCATGCCGGCCACTTCGGCAGCATAACTGCGCCATGCATCGAGATTTGTTACGGTCAACCCGAGGTAACCGAGTTCCGTGACTGCTGCCATTTGCTTTCTCTCCCAGAGGACGCGGCTCGCATCTCGCGGGACCGTCATCGCCGATTGTCTTGCCGCCGGTCTTGCCGGCCGAGTCGAGGCGATAGCCGATAGTTCTCCATAGTGCAATACGTTGCACCGGGTAATTTGTTGGTGTAGGAATAGCGCAACAGAACGTCGATCCAGCGATTCGCCCGTGATGGGCGGGCGGCGCGGGACCGGATTCGGGAACACCGCCAAGGTGTCCAGTCATTCAGCGGAAGCCGTCCGACCGGCTGCCGCAAAGTGGGAGTGGAGCGTTATGGAAGCCGCAGAAAAGCGTGTCGGACGGATTGCCGATTTGCAAGCGATCAAACAGCGCCTGAAATCGTGGCTCGTGAAAGATCAGGCGAGGGGTATCTACCAGATCGACCGCGCCGCTTTCACTGATGCCGAGCTGTTCGATATCGAGATGAAGTATATTTTCGAGCGCAACTGGATATTCCTCGCTCACGAAAGCCAGGTCGCCAAACCCCACGATTTCCTTACCGCCAAGATGGGGCGAATCCCCGTGATCATCACCCGGGACCGGTCTGGGACTGTCCGCGGGCTGGTCAACGCCTGCGCCCACCGCGGCGCCAAGGTCTGCCGCGAAAAGGCCGGCAACAGGAAGAATTTCATGTGCCCCTTCCACGGCTGGACCTACTCGTCTGCAGGGGACCTTCTCGACGTCACCGAAGAAGGGGCGGGGGGTTATGCGCCTGGCTTCGACCGCGCCGATTTCGGACTTCCCAGGATCGCCCGTCTGGAAATTTACCGCGGCTTCATCTTCGGCAGCCTGTCTCCCGATGTCTTGCCACTCGAGGAATATCTGGCCGGCTCGAAGGCGTTCATCGATCTGTTGGTCGACCAGTCTCAGCAAGGCGAAATGGAGGTGCTGCCGGGCGCTACGCGGTACCGCTATCGCGGCAACTGGAAGATGCAGGTGGAAAACGGTCTGGACGGGTATCACGTCGGAACGGTCCACGCCAATTACTTCATGACGGTGATGCGTCGAGTCGAGGGGGCCTCCAAGAACGACACCAAGGCGATCGACTTTTCAAATTTCAACCGGCAGGACGGCGGATCTTTTTCCTTCCATAACGGGCATTCAGTGCTCTGGGCCGACTACGCCAATTTCCGGGATCGGCCGAATTTCGAGGCCCTCGACTGGATCGAGGAAACCCATGGCGAGGAGAAGGCGCTGTGGATGAACAAACGCATCCGGAATCTTCAGCTGTTCCCCAACGTCTTCCTGATGGATCAGACCAGCACCCAGATCAGGATCATCCAGCCGATCTCCGTCGACGAGACCGAAGTCACGACCTATTGCATCGCTCCGGTGGGTGAAAGCGCCTCGGCACGGGCCCTGAGGATCCGGCAATACGAGGACTTCTTCAATGCCAGCGGCATGGCGACGCCGGACGATCTGACCGAATTCAACAACTGCCAGGCCGGGTATGGCGCAGGCGAAGGTCGGATGAACGACATGTCGCGCGGCTCGACGCGCTGGGAACAAAACGCCGGGCGTTTCGGCGCCGGCCTTTCGGTGGATGCGGTGATGAGCAGTCCGTCAGTGGCCGACGAGGGACTCTATGTAGCTATCCACGACGAGTGGATCAGCCGGATGAACTCCGCTATCGACCAGGAGACCGCAGAATTTCTTGCCAAGGGCGACTTGGAGCTGGCGCAATGACGGCAACCGATGCGCATTGGCTTGCCGTTTACCGCTTTCTCGGACGCGAGGCGGTAGCGCTCGACGACAAGGACTGGGACGCCTGGCTGTCGCTCTATGCCGAAGACGCGGAATACTGGGCTCCGGCCTGGGATGACCGCGAGCGCCTTACCGTTGATCCGCAGCGCGAAATCTCGCTGATCTATTATCACAATCGCGGCGGCCTGGAGGATCGGGTTTTCCGTATTCGCACCGGGCGGTCCTCGGCAAGCACGCCCGGGCCGCGCACTTCGCACGTGTTCACGTTGCTTTCGACGGAAGAAGGCGATGGCCTGGTACGGGCGCGCACATCGTGGACGGTAACATCCGTGCTCGATGGGGCGGTAACCGTCTACAGCGGATCGGCCTTCTATGATCTCGAGCCTGCCGGCGGGAGTTTTGTGATCAAGCGCAAGAAGACCGTGATCATCAACGACCTCGCGCAGACCATGCTCGATGTCTACAGCATCTGACCGACCCATGGCAGCACCAGCAGCGCGTCCCGTCGTCGGGACCATGATCGGCGATCCTGCGGGGATCGGACCCGAAGTGACGGTCAAGGCCTTGGCGGACGGTTCGGTACACGAGGTATCGATACCGGTGCTACTTGGCTCGGCAGCGGCGGTGGAGCGTGCGCTCGACATGACCGGGGTCAGGGCCCGGGTGCGCCGGATGCGTTCGTTCGAACAGCCCAGTGACGATGTCGGGGTGATCGACGTGATCGACACTGGAGCCTTGCCGGACGGCGTTTTGCCACTGGGTGTGGATACCGAAGTGGCCGGCCATGCCACCGCGCAATGGCTGGACGAGCTCGACGCGCTGGCCCGGGATGGCTCCTTCGCCGCGACGGTCATGGGACCGATCAGCAGCGGTTCGCTCAAGATGGCCGGAAAACTCGACAAGGTGATCAGCCCCACGCCGGGCGAAAGCTATCTGGTGTTGCTGACCGGTCCTTTGCGGGTGGCGCATCTCACCGATCACATGTCGCTGCGCGAGGTGATCGACGTGATAACCGCCGATCTCGTCGCCAAGGCAATCAGGCAAGTTAATGATGCCATGCGGTCGTGGGGAATCGCTCGTCCGCGGATCGCCGTGGCGGGGCTCAACCCGCACGCCATGGGTGACGAGGATCGGCTCGCGATTGCCCCCGGGGTCGAACGGGCCCGGGCAGCCGGCGTTGCCGTGGAAGGCCCGATTGCGCCCGATTCGGTCTTCCGCCAGTGCATCGAGGGGCGCTTCGACATGGTGCTCGCGATGTTCCACGATCAGGGGCACATTGCCGTAAAGACCTGGGGCTTTTCGGGCAATTGCGTGATCATAATGGGTCCGCCCTATCTGCACATGTCGGTCGCCCACGGCACCGCCTACGATATTGTCGGCACGGGCAAGGCGGACGCCGCGATGATGCTCAGCGCGATGCGCATTTGCGGTCAGCTCGCATCTGGACAGGGATTTACAGGAGAAGCACAATGAATGCCATGGCCCCAGTGGGAGCGCCCTCGCTCCCGACAGCGGTGGACTATAGAGTCTACCACGATACGCAGATTTTCGCCGCCGAGCAGCGCAATATCTTCAAGGGGCGCACCTGGTGCTACCTTGGGCTTGAGGCCGAGATTCCCAACGCGGGCGACTTTCGCGCAACCCATCTCGGCGAAACGCCGGTGGTGCTCGTGCGCGGACAGGAAGGCAAGCTTCATGCCTGGGTAAACCGGTGCGCGCACAAGGGCGCGACGGTGTGCCGTTCGTTGCGCGGCAACCAGGCCGACGGCGCGTTCGTCTGCGTCTACCATCAGTGGGCTTACGATTCGGAAGGCACGCTGGTCGGCGTACCCTTCCGGCGCGGGATGAAGGGCGTTGGAGGGTACGAAAAGGATTTCGATCTGGCCAGTCACTCGCTCGAGAAGCTCCGGGTAGAAAGCTACAAGGGCATGGTGTTCGGCACTTTTTCAGCCGACATCGAGTCGCTTGACGATTTTCTCGGCCCGGTGATGCGCAAGTATATCGACCGCGTTTTCCAGCGCCCGATCAAGGTCCTGGGTTACTCCCGGCAATATATGGCGGGCAATTGGAAGCTCTATTCCGAAAACAGCCGCGACAGCTACCACGGCGGCTTGCTGCACCTGTTCTACCCGACTTTCGGAATCTACCGACAAAGTCAGGACAGCGCGGGTGAGCTGGCCGAGCAGGGCTTTCACAATGTCTTTACCGTCTCCAAGCCCAAGGGTGACATCGATTACGGATCGTTCGGCGATGAGGCCAATCGCGAAATGCAAGGGTCCGCCAAACTGCAGGACGAACGCCTGTTGCAATTCCGGCCCGAGATCGAGGACGATGTGGGCTTGCACATCCAGTCGCTGTTTCCGTCGGTCGTGCTGCAGCAGATCCAGAACACGCTGGCGACACGCCAGATTGTGACTCACGGTGTCGACAAGACCGAGCTGGTATGGACTTATTTCGGCTATGCCGACGATGATGAGGAAACGACCCGTCACCGGCTGCGCAACCTGAACCTCGTCGGTCCTTCCGGACTGATTTCGATGGAGGACGGTGAAGCGGTCGAGCTTTGCCAGCAGGGCACGGTCGGGGCCGAAGGCAAGCACAGTTTCATCGAAATGGGCGGCGACGACGTGCGGGGCTATTACGCGCCGATGGGCATGGACGAGAACGCTGTGCGCGGCTTCTGGAAAGGCTATCTGAGCCTGATGGGCGATGCTCTTGCCGTCAGCGCCGAGGCATCGGCATGAGCTTGGTCGAGCCTGTTTTGCAGGGTCTCGTCGATTCCCTGAACGCCGCTTACGGACTGTGTCTGGATGACGACCGGCTTGAGGAGTGGCCCGAGTTTTTCGTCGACGATTGCCTTTATCAGGTGATCGCCCGCGAAAATGTCGACAACGGGCTGCCGGCCGCGGTGATGTATTGCGACAGCAAGGGCATGCTCGTCGATCGGGTGGTGGCGCTGCGCCGCGCCAACGTTTTCCCGGAGCATTTCAGTCGTCACCTGATTTCGCGAGCGGTCTTGACCGGGATCGACGGGGATACCGTGTCGGCCGAAGCAAGCTATGCCTTGCTGCAGACGCGCAACGACGGTGAGACCCGCATCTACAACGCCGGGAAATATGTCGACCGTCTGCTAATCAAGGACGGCGTAGCCAAGCTGGTGAGCCGAATGTGCGTCTATGACACCCACAGAATCGCGACGCTGCTGGCGACCCCAATCTGACTGCCGAACATCGTCTGGCGTCGAAAAGAAATCTAGAGGAGAAATACCATGAAACTGTTCATCAGCCCCGGCGCATGTTCCCTCGCCCCGCACATTGCCCTGCGCGAAACCGGTGCCGATTTCGAAGCCGTCAAGGTCGATCTGGCCGTGCGCAAGACCGAGGCGGGCGAGGATTTCCTCACCGTCAACCCGTCCGGCAAGGTCCCGGCCCTCACCCTGGACAGCGGCGAGACCCTGACCGAGAACCCCGCCATCCTGCTGTACATAGCCGACCAGAACCCCGCGTCTGGCCTGGCGCCGGCCGAAGGCAGCCTCGATCGTTACCGGCTGCTGAGCCGTCTCAGCTTCCTCGGTTCCGAATTCCACAAGGCATTCGTGCCGTTGTTCGCCCCCGGCACTTCCGACGAAGCGAAGGCGGCGGCCGCGGAATCGGTCAAGAACCACCTCGCCGCGCTCGATAAGGAATTGGCCGGGCGGGACCACTATGCTGGCAATGCTTTCAGTGTTGCCGACATCTACCTGTTCGTGATGCTGGGTTGGCCAGCCTACGTCGGTATCGACATGGCCGCCTACCCCTCGCTCGGCGCCTATGTCGGCAAGATCGCGCAGCGTCCCGCCGTGGGTGCCGCGCTCAAGGCCGAAGGCTTGGCGTGAGCCGGACAGTCCGACTTCCCGCATTATGCGATGGAGTTCAACCATTCTCCATTTGCAAATGCGTTCTATTTAGTGCAATAGTAACGAGAAATCGGATGGACGCGAAAGCTGTGTGCATGACCTCGCGCGAACACAGGCAATGCTAGCGTCAAAAAACAGTTGAATATCGATTGGGAGAGCCATGACTGCCGTAGCCAACGACATCGCACGCCCGGAGATTGGCAAGTCCATCACGGTTGATGGCAGCGTCACGAATTATCACGATTTGGGCGATGGCGCACCGGTCCTGCTGATCCACGGATCGGGACCCGGGGTGACTGCCTGGGCCAATTGGCGGCTCAACATGCCCGAGCTAGCGAAGCGCTTCAGGGTCATCGCGCCCGACATGTTCGGGTTTGGCTATTCGGCTTCGAAGGGCCGGATCGAAGATAAGCGGGTGTGGGTCGATCAGGTCGCATCGCTGCTCGATAGCCTCGGGATCGACAAGGTCTCGATGGTCGGCAATTCCTTCGGCGGCGGCATAACCCTGGCGTTCATGATCGCGCATCCCGATCGGGTCGAAAGGGCGGTGCTGATGGGGCCGGCAGGGCTCGATTTCCCGATCACGCCTGCGCTCGACCTGGTCTGGGGCTACCAGCCTTCGCTGGAGGAAATGCGCGCCTCGCTCAAGTACCTTGCCTGGGATCACAGCCGGCTAACCGAAGACCTGGTCCAGTCGCGCTACGAAGCGAGTGCGCGTCTGGAAGCGCACGAGCCGTATCACGCGACGTTCGGCGGGGCTGACCGGCAGCGCAACATCGCGATGCTGGCTAGCCGCGAGGAAGACGTGGCGGCACTTAAACACGAAACGCTCATCCTGCATGGCCTGTTCGACCAGGTGATTCCGCTGGAGTCCACCGTTCGCCTGGCCAGCCTGTTGCCGCGCGCCGACCTGCACGTGTTCGCGGAATGCGGCCACTGGGTTCAGATCGAACGGATGGCGAGCTTCAACCGCATGGTGGCCGAATTTTTCGAGAACGGCCTCAAGGCCTGAAGGGACAAGGAGAACTGAAATGGCGCTGACCGGTGTACTTCGCCCTGGCTATGTCCAGTTGCGCGTCCTCGATCTGGATGAGGCAATCCAGCACTATCGTGACCGTATCGGCCTCAACCTGGTGAGCGTCGAGGGCGGCAGGGCTTTCTTCCAGGCCTTCGACGAGTTCGATCGCCACAGCATCATTCTGCGCGAGGCCGATACCGCGGGGCTCGACCGGATGGCATTCAAGGTCGCCAGGGATGCCGATCTCGACCACTTTGCCGAACGGCTGCTCGACATGGGGGTCCACGTCGATATCATTCCGGCGGGCGAGGATCCCGGCGTTGGCCGCAAGATCCGCTTCAATACGCCAACTGCCCACGTGTTCGATCTCTATGCCGAGATGGAGCTGTCCGATACGGGTCCGGCCGTGCGCAATCCGGACGTCTGGATCGCCGAGCCGCGCGGTATGCGCGCGACCAGGTTCGATCATTGCGCGCTCAATGGTGTCGATATTTCGGCGAGCGCGAAGATTTTTGTCGAAGCACTGGATTTTTCGGTCACTGAGGAACTGGTGGACGAAGGGTCCGGCACTCGGCTGGGCATCTTCCTGTCATGCAGCAACAAGGCGCATGACGTGGCGTTTCTGGGCTATCCAGAGGACGGACGGATCCATCACACGTCTTTCAACCTCGAATCTTGGCACGATGTCGGTCATGCGGCGGACATCATCAGCCGCTACGACATCTCGCTCGATATCGGCCCCACCCGCCATGGGATCACACGCGGTCAGACGATCTATTTCTTCGACCCGTCGGGCAACCGCAACGAGACGTTCAGCGGCGGCTATACCTATTATCCCGATAATCCGCGCCGGATGTGGCAGGCCGAGAATGCCGGCAAGGCGATCTTCTATTACGAGAAGGCGCTCAACGACCGCTTCATGACGGTGAACACCTGAGCATGAATGGAGTGGCGACAATCCGGTCGGTGGGACACGATCTTGCCGCCAAGGCGGTGCAGGTCGCCGTGGCCAAAGGCGGCGAGGCGGGCTGTCCCCTCGTCGCCGCAGTGGTTGGCGCCACCGGGGAGCTGGTCGCCCTGTTGCGCGCCACCGGGGCCCCGTTCCCCTCGTCCCAAATCGCGCAGGACAAGGCCTATACCGCGGCCAGCTTCAAGGTTCCGTCGCCGGACGTCTACAAGATGGTCGCGGGCAATCCCGCGCTAAGCGGAGGTATCGCCGCGAAGCCCGGAATCGCCATGTTCGGCGGCGGGCTGCCGATCGCGATCGCCGGCGAAATCGTCGGCGCGATCGGAGTGTCGGGCGGAACCGAAGAACTGGATACGCAGTGCGCAAACGCAGCCCTCATCTCGATCGGGGCGACGCAATATTGAGCGTCTGGCCATCGCGGCACTGAAACAAGACGCTACGGAGAATTGAAGAGCCCATGGCAAATGAGAATATCCCGGCTGTTACCGACACCATCCTGAATTTCATCGGGGGCGCTTATCGCCGTGGAAGCACCGGCAAGACCTTCGACAATTTCGCTCCTGCGACCGGCCTTCGGATCGGTACTGTCCACGAGGCGAGCGAGGCCGACGTGGCCGATGCGGTTGCCGCGGCCAAGGCGGCGCTCAACGGCCCCTGGGGCAAGATGACCACGGCGGAACGGGTCAGGCTCATCACGGCCGTTGCCGCCGAGATCGAGCGCCGCGCGGACGATTTCCTCGCTGCCGAAGTGGCGGATACCGGCAAGCCGCGCCATGTCGCCTCGCACATCGACATTCCGCGCGGCGCCGCGAACTTCCGGATGTTTGCCGACGTCATTTCGACGACCCCCACCGAATCCTTTGCAACGGCAACGCCCGATGGCGGGAAGGCGCTCAACTACGTGGTACGCAAGCCCAAGGGTGTGATCGCGGTGATCTGCCCGTGGAACTTTCCCCTGCTGCTGATGACCTGGAAGGTCGGACCGGCCCTGGCGTGCGGCAACACGGTTGTGGTCAAGCCATCTGAAGAGACGCCGCGGACCGCGGCGCTGCTGGGCGAAGTCATGAACGCGGTCGGGATGCCCGAGGGTGTCTACAACGTGGTGCATGGTTTCGGGGCGGGTTCGGCCGGGGAATTCCTAACCTCGAACCCCGATATCGATGCGATCACATTCACCGGCGAAACCGGCACCGGCCAGGCGATCATGCAGAAGGCCGCGGTCGGGGTTCGCGACATTTCGTTCGAGCTGGGCGGAAAGAATCCGGCCGTGGTGTTTGCCGACGCCGATCTCGACAAGGTGGTTGAAGGGCTGTCGCGTTCGGTATTTCTGAACACCGGCCAGGTCTGCCTCGGGACCGAGCGGGTCTATGTTGAACGGCCGGTTTTCGACGAATTCGTCAAGCGGATGACTGTGGCTGCCAAGGCGTTCAAGCCAGGTGCAACCGGCGACCCAGCCTATCTGGGGCCGCTGATCAGTGCCGAGCATCAGGAAAAGGTGCTGGGATACTATGCGCGCGCGGTGGCCGAAGGCGCCACTGTCGTCACCGGGGGCGGGGTTCCCGCGATTTCTGGGGATGAAGCGGGCGGCTTTTATGTCGAGCCGACGTTGTGGACAGGCCTGGCGCACGACAGTTCGGTGATGCGCGAAGAAATCTTCGGCCCGTGCTGCGGAGTCATTCCCTTCGATGCCGAAGACGAGGTGATCGGCCTGGCCAACGACACCGACTATGGGCTGTGCGCGACGATCTGGACCGAAAACCTCTCGCGGGCGCACCGCGTCGCCGCCTCGATGCAGGTTGGCGTCTGCTGGGTCAATTGCTGGTTCCTGCGGGATCTGCGCACCGCATTCGGGGGTTCGGGACATTCCGGGATCGGCCGCGAAGGCGGCGTGCACAGCCTCGAATTCTACACCGAAACCGAAAACATCTGCGTGAAGCTTTGAGACCATGACGACTGAAACCACTATCGATCCCACGGCCATCGAGCAGGCGGCCGAGCAATTGCGGGGCGCGGCTGCCAGCGGCAAGCCGGTGGCGCCGATTCGCGATCTCATTTCGGCCGGCGGCGTGGATGCCGCCTACGCCGTGCAGGAAATCAACACCCGGCACGCCCTTGACAGCGGACGGCGCCTGGTCGGCCGCAAGATCGGGCTGACCTCGCTGGCGGTCCAGCGCCAGCTTGGCGTCGACCAGCCCGATTACGGCATGCTGTTTTCCGACATGGACGTGCCCGAGGGGATTCCGATCTCGCTCGATCAGGTCATCCAGCCCAAGGTCGAGGCCGAAATCGCGATCGTGGTCGGCCGGGACCTGCTCTATCCCGATCTCACCACCGCCGAGATGATCCGCGCGGTCGAATATGTCGTACCCGCGATCGAGATCGTCGATAGCCGCGTTGCCAACTGGGACATCCGCATCTGGGACACCGTCGCCGACAACGCCTCGAGCGGGCTGTTCGTGCTGGGTGCGGTGCCGCGCAAGCTCGAAGCGCTCGACCTGCGCGAATGCGGCATGGTGATGGAGGTAAAGGGCGAGCCGATCTCGGTGGGGGCGGGGATTGCCTGCCTCGGCAGCCCGATCACCGCATCGCTGTGGCTGGCGCGGGTGATGGCCCGGGTCGGACGCCCGCTGCTTGAAGGCGACGTGATCCTGTCCGGCGCGCTCGGGCCCATGGCCGGGATCGCGCGCGGCGATGTCGTGGAAGCGAGAATCAATGGCGTCGGAACGGTGCGGGCGGCTTTCGCTGGCGAGGCCGGCTGACGCAGATGAACGGAAAGATCGAAGAATGACCAAGATGAAGTGCGCCATCATCGGCTCCGGAAACATTGGTACCGATTTGATGATCAAGCTGCTCAAGGGTTCCGATACCCTTGAACTGGCGGCGGTGGTCGGGATCGACCCGGCCTCGGAAGGCCTCGCGATGGCCCGCGAGCGCGGCGTGGCGACGACCCATGAGGGAATCGAAGGGCTGCGCAAGCTGCCGGCCTACCCCGAGATTGGCATCGCGTTCGATGCGACTTCGGCCTACGCCCACAAGGAACACGACGCTGCCCTGCAAGCCGACGGCAAGCTGGTTGTCGATCTGACCCCTGCCGCGATCGGGCCGTTTTTTGTCCCGCCGGTCGGCGGAGTGCTCGACAGCGAAATCCGCAATGTCAACATGGTCACCTGCGGCGGCCAGGCGACCATTCCCATTGTCGCCGCGGTTTCTCGGGTGACCCCGGTTCATTACGCTGAAATCGTCGCGTCGGTGTCCTCGCGTTCTGCCGGGCCCGGCACCCGCGCGAACATCGACGAATTCACCCGGACCACCGCGAAGGCGATCGAGATAGTGGGCGGTGCCGGCCGCGGCCGGGCGATCATCATCCTCAATCCCGCCGAACCGCCGATGATCATGCGTGACACGATCTTCACGCTGACCGATCAGGTGGACGAGGACGCCATCCGCGCCTCGGTCAAGGAAATGGTCGAAACCGTGCAAGCCTATGTGCCCGGCTATCGCCTCAAGCAGGAAGTGCAGTTCGAACGGTTCGGCTCGAACCGGCCGCTGAAGATCCCCGGATACGGCGAATTCGTCGGCCTGAAGACCAGCGTGTTCCTCGAGGTCGAGGGCGCTGGCGACTATCTTCCGAAATATTCCGGCAACCTCGACATCATGACCGCCGCCGCCAAGGCAGCGGGTGAGCGTTTGGCCCAACAACGCCTTGAAAAGGTGGCAGCATGACCTTCAATCCCGAAACCGGAAAGCTCTACATCCAGGACGTCACCCTGCGTGACGGCATGCATGCCATTCTTCACATGTACGGCACCGAAAGTGTCCGCACCATTGCCAAGGCGCTGGACGATGCCGGCGTCGATGCGATCGAGGTGTCGCACGGCGATGGCCTCAACGGCACGTCGTTCAACTACGGGTTCGGTGCGCATACCGACTGGGAGTGGATCGAGGCCGCCGCCGACGTGATCAAGAACGCCGTGCTGACCACATTGCTGGTGCCGGGTATCGGCACGGTCGAGGAACTCCGCCGCGCCTATGCGCTCGGCGTGCGCTCGGTGCGGGTGGCGACCCATTGCACCGAGGCCGACGTCGCCAAGCAGCACATCGGCATTGCCCGCGACCTCGGCATGGATGTCTCGGGCTTCCTGATGATGAGCCACATGATCGATGCCGAGGCGCTGGCGCAGCAGGCCCTGCTGATGGAAAGCTATGGGGCGCATTGCGTCTATGTGACCGACAGCGGCGGCGCGCTCGACATGGACGGGGTGCGCGATCGCCTGCGGGCCTATGACCGCGTCCTCAAGCCGGAAACCCAGCGCGGCATCCACGCCCACCATAACCTTTCGCTCGGTGTGGCCAATTCTATCGTCGCGGCTCAGGAAGGCGCAGTGCGGATCGATGCGAGCCTTGCCGGAATGGGGGCAGGGGCCGGCAATGCGCCGCTCGAGGTGTTCGTCGCCGCCGCTGATCGCAAGGGCTGGAACCATGGCTGCGATGTCATGTCGCTGATGGACGCGGCGGAGGACATCATCCGTCCGTTGCAGGATCGCCCGGTGCGGGTGGATCGCGAAACGCTGAGCCTGGGCTATGCCGGGGTCTATTCGAGCTTCCTGCGTCACGCGGAAAAGGCCGCCGAACAGTATGGGCTGGATACGCGCGAAATCCTGATCGAACTGGGCAAGCGCCGGATGGTCGGGGGGCAGGAAGACATGATCGTCGATGTCGCGCTCGATCTTGTTTCCGCACGTGCAGCATAGGCCCAAGGCAATGGACAAACTTGAGCGATACGCCGAAATCCTCGACAGCGCCGCTTTGCACGCGCGTGCCACACCGCAGCTCACCCATACCGATCCCGACCTGAGCGTCGCGGATGCCTACCGGGTCCAGCAGCTGTCGGTCGATCGGCGGCTGGCGCGGGGCGAACGCCGCATCGGGGTCAAGATGGGGCTGACGAGCCGCGCCAAGATGCTGCAGGTCGGGGTCGACGAGGTCGCCTGGGGGCGATTGACCGATGCCATGCTGATCGAGGAGGGCACGGCCATGTCGCGGGCGCGTTTTGTCCATCCGCGGGTCGAGCCTGAAGTCGCCTTCCTGATGAAGGCGACGCTGGCCGGCAAAGTGACGGCGGCGGCCGCGCTGGCGGCGGTCGAGGCGATTGCCCCAGCCATGGAAATCATCGACAGCCGCTATGAGAACTTCAAGTTCGCGTTGTCCGATGTCATCGCCGACAATACCTCGTCGTCCGGGCTGGTGATCGGTTCCTGGAACGATCCCGCGCTGGATTTCTCGAACCTCGGCGTTTACCTCGAAATCGACGGGGAAGTGAAGCAAATCGGCTCGACCGCCGCGATTCTCGGCCACCCCCTGCGCTCGCTGGTCGCGGCAGCCAGGCTTGTTTCCGAAGCTGGTGAGGAGATTTCGGCCGGAGACATCGTGATGGCGGGCGGGATCACCGCCGCGCCCAATCTGGCACCTGGTCAAACGGTGCGCACGACCGTCCAGGGGCTGGGTTCGGTCATGTTCCAGGTGGAGGCCTGAATGCCGATCATCGAGGTCAACTTGCTCGAAGGGAGGACTTCCGACGACAAGGAGCGGTTGATCCAGGCTTTGACCGCTGCCGCCATCGAAGCGATCGGTGCGCCGCGCGAATCGGTTCGCATCATCCTGCGCGAGATGCCGCCGGGCCATTTCGCGGTGGGTGGAGAGACCTTCGCTGCCAAAGCGGCCGCGAAGGCGGCTGGACAAGGCTAGGACCGTGACCGGCCTCTATCAAATCCGCGTGGTCGGCGGCGGCGAGTTCACCTGCGGCGGGGACGAGCGGGTCCTCCTCGCAATGGAACGTTGTGGTGCCGGCGATATCGGGGTTGGTTGCCGGGGCGGCGGATGCGGAATTTGCCGGGTGAGGGTAGTCGAAGGCGATTACCGGACCGGCAAGATGAGTGCGGCGAAGGTGTCGGATAGCGATCGCCAGGCAGGTTATGCCTTGGCTTGCCGTCTGTTCCCGGCCGAAGATCTGGTCATTGCAGTGGAATAAGATTGGAAGGAGTTTTAAGATGGCTACTCAACTGAAAAGCGCGGAAAACGAATACGGCATCAAGCCGGAATACGGCCACTTCATTGGCGGTGAATGGGTTTCGGGTGACAGCGGCAAGACGATCGACCTGATCAATCCGGCGACCGGGGCGGTGCTCACCAAGATCCAGGCGGGCAACGCCAAGGACATTCAGCGCGCGGTCGCGGCGGCCAAGGCCGCCTTCCCGAAGTGGTCGGAAAGCTCGCCCGCCGAGCGCCAGGAAATCCTGATCGAGGTCGCCCGTCGGCTCAAGGCGCGCCACCAACATTACGCAACGCTCGAAACTCTGAACAACGGCAAGCCGATCCGCGAATCGATGTACTTTGACATGCCGCAGGCTATAAGCCAATTCGAAGTGTTCGCCGGCGCAGCCTATGGCCTACACGGCCAGACGCTGGACTATCCCGATGCGATCGGCATCGTCCACCGCGAGCCGCTGGGCGTTTGCGCGCAGATCATTCCATGGAACGTCCCGATCCTGATGATGGCCTGCAAGATCGCGCCAGCCCTGGCTTCAGGCAACACGGTGGTGCTCAAGCCCGCGGAAACCGTCTGCCTTTCGGTTATCGAATTCTTCGTCGAAATGGCCGACCTTCTGCCCCCGGGCGTAATCAACGTCGTGACCGGTTACGGCGCCGACGTCGGTGAAGCGCTGGTGACCCACGAGGATGTCCGCAAGGTCGCGTTCACCGGTTCGGTGGCGACGGCTCGCCGGATCATCCAGTATGCTTCCTCGAACATCATTCCCCAGACTCTGGAATTGGGCGGCAAGTCGGCGCACATCGTTTGCGCGGATGCCGATATCGATGCGGCAGTGGAGAGCGCCACGATGTCGACGGTGCTGAACAAGGGTGAGGTCTGCCTGGCCGGTTCGCGGCTGTTCCTGCACCAATCGATCCAGGACGAGTTCCTCGCCAAGTTCAAGGTGGCCCTCGAAGGCATCCGCCAGGGCGATCCTCTGGACTTTGCCACCCAGCTTGGTGCGCAGGCTTCGCAGATGCAGATGGACAAGGTCCAGAGCTATCTTCAGCTGGCTACCGAGGAAGGTGCCACGGTCCTCACCGGAGGCAGTCGCAACGAAAGCCTCGCCGACGGGCATTTCATCAAGCCAACGGTCTTCACCAACGTCAGCAACTCGATGCGTATCGCCCGCGAGGAAATCTTCGGCCCGGTCACCAGCGTGCTGACCTGGAACGACGAAGACGATATGATGGCGCTGGCGAATGATACGACCTATGGCCTGGCCGGTGGCGTCTGGACCAGGGACATCTCCCGCGCGCACCGGATTGCCCGCAAGCTCGAAACCGGAACCGTGTGGGTCAACCGTTACTACAACCTCAAGCCCAACATGCCGCTGGGCGGATACAAGCAGAGCGGTTTCGGCCGTGAATTCAGCCATGAGGTGCTGAACCACTACACGCAGACCAAGTCGGTTATCGTCAATCTGCAGGAAGGGCGCGTGGGGATGTTCGACCAGTAAGGTTGTCCAACCCGTACAATCGGCTTGAAGAGGAGAGAGGCATTGTCTGCAAGGCTTGAAGGACAGGTCGCGCTGCTGACCGGCGGCGCAACCGGAATTGGTGCGGCGGTGGTCGCCCGCTACATCGAAGAAGGGGCCAGGGTCGGCGTGCTCGTTCGCGACGACGATCAGGCCCAGCTGGTGCGTTCGCGCCACGGTGACAAGGTTGCCGTGGTTGCTGGCGACGTCCGTTCCTTTGCAGACAATGCCCGGGCCGTTGCCGAGACTGTCGGGGCATTTGGCAAGCTGGATGTCTTTGTCGGCAATGTCGGGATCTGGGATTTCATGGTGCCACTCGAGCAGCAGGATCCCAAGATTCTGGAAAAGACATTCGACGAAATCTTTGACGTCAACCTGAAGGGGTATTTCTTCGGTGCGCGCGCCGCTCTCCCCGAACTGAGGAAAACCAAAGGCAGCATCGTCTTTACCGCCTCGACGTCGAGCTACTACACTGGCGGCGGCGGGACGCTGTATGTCGCATCGAAGCACGCGGTGCTTGGCCTGATCCGGCAGCTGGCCTGGGAACTGACACCCGATATCAGGGTCAATGGCGTCGCGCCGGGCGGCACCCGAACTCCGCTCAGCGGCACCAAGACTGGCGGGTTTTCCGAAACCAAGATGGAGGAGATGCCTGGCCTGGACGGAATGATCGCGGGCATGACGCCACTGGCGCGGATCGCCGAGCCGGACGATCATGCAGGTCTCTACGCGCTTTTGGCTTCGCGCCGCGATTCCGCATACATGACCGGAACGGTTCTGCTCAGCGACGGCGGCGTCGGCATCGGCAAGCGTCCCGACGCCTGATCCGCCGGTTCGGCCAGACGGCAAACACCGCAGGAACGACACCCTGTATCCGAATGTGGAGGATCGAGAACCATGGCCGAAAAATTCGAGTTCAAGGAACTGCTGAACGTGGCGGGTGTGATCGGCGCCGCGCGGTGGAAGCCAACCCATGTGGGACCAACGATTGCACCGCCGGAACTGGTCGAATTCGGCGGCGATATCACTCGGGATCGGGCCGAACGCATGATGGGCCATGCCGAAGCAGGCGGGCTTGCGATCTATGGCATCGGCCAGCTCAGCTACCAGCGGGCGCCGGTCGACAAGACAGTCGTCTACCCGATCGATGCCTATTATGCGCATGGCCAGTACACCTCGGTGATCGCAACTATCAACCGGGTTGCCGTGCTGCTGGACAA
Source organism: Novosphingobium sp. HR1a (assembly GCF_015594425.1). Lineage (NCBI taxonomy): Bacteria > Pseudomonadati > Pseudomonadota > Alphaproteobacteria > Sphingomonadales > Sphingomonadaceae > Novosphingobium > Novosphingobium sp. HR1a. The sequence goes on along the minus strand of NZ_JABXWS010000041.1, from coordinate 47,407 downwards.
CAAGGCAAAAGTGGATGTTCAGGACATGGTGCGAAAGATGATCCTGGTCGATAACTGAGAGCTGGGCTTGCCCGATCGACTTCGGTCTGGCTCTGCGCACTTGCTTGGCCATGAATGGCGTAAAATGGAAGTCGCGGCATCCCCGAAAAGGGATGCGGCCTAGACTAAGTTGCAAGGGGGTAATCAGAGAGAAAAATCCCCATTCGGGTGCAACTGTCGGTTGGGGGTCGCGCGGTCTGACCAACGCGATCTTTGCCAGCGCGCCCGATCACGAGCGCCAGAATGGCCGACCGCTCTACACATAATTTGAGTATGATAAAGGCTCTGACTCTGGCGGGCCGAGCGGGACGGTTCGAGTTGGCGCATGGCGGCACACTGTTCCTTGATGAAATCTCGATGCTGTCCCCGCTGGCTCAGAGCAAGGTTCTCCGGGTCAAGCAGGAGTGCGGATACGAGAGAGAGGGCGATATGAGGACCACGAGGGGGCAATGTCAGGGAAATCGAACGATGGTTGAACGTGCGATTTTGCTGGTGAACGATGGCGAGGCGATCGACCTTTGGCACCTGTTCCTCGGCTCGGGTCGCGTGTGCATCAGGGCCGACCTGGCCTTGACCAACGATGGACGGGTGTCGGGCGCCGAGGTCGGTAAAGAACAGGATCAGTCGATCAGTCACTTGGTCGGACTGTTGCGACAGAACGGGGAAGGGCTGGAAACATTTGAATGCACGATCGTCGAAGCAGCGCTTGAGGCTGCACAGGGCAATGTCGCGCAGGTAGCTCGAGACCTTGGCATGACTCGCCGGCAACCTGCATCGCGCCTGGAAAAGATCGGGCGGTAGAGAGTGCCTCATCATCCATCACTTGCAACGAGTTGTATAATATGCAACGATAGACAGTCACCGCGGCTGCCCTGAACAGCCCTGACGTGGCAAACAGAAATTTGGGAGAGAACTAAGTGCGCTCGATTGCGATAGTTGGTGCAAACCTGGCCGGTGGGCGCGCAGTCGAAGCCCTGCGGCAGGCAGGGTTCGACGGGCGGATCACCTTGATCGGCGAAGAACCGTGGCGTCCTTATGAACGGCCGCCGCTCTCCAAGGAAGTGCTGTGGGAACCGGCAAATGTTCCGGACAATTTCTTCCTGCAGGACGAGGCCTGGTACGACGATAACCGTATCGACATGCGCCTGGGCACCCGAGCCGAAGCAATCGACCTTGCGAGCGGCGGGGTCCGCCTGTCAGGGGGCGAGCTGGTTCAGGCGGACCGGATCCTGCTCGCCACGGGCGGTCACGCCCGCAAGCTCAACCTTGCCGGGGCCGATTGCGAGAACGTCCATTATCTGCGCACACGAGACGATGCGACCCGCATGGCGCTCGACCTGCGCGAAGGTGCCAGCATCGTGATCGTCGGCATGGGCGTAATCGGCGCCGAAGTCGCCGCCAGTGCGGTAAAACTCGGCTGCAAGGTCACCGTCGTCGAGCCGATGCCAGTGCCGATGGAAAGAGCGCTCGGCCGGCGCTTTGGGCAATGGCTGGGCGAGGAGCATCGCAGGCGGGGAGTAGCGACCCATTTCAACTGCGGCGTGACCGGCTTCAGGTTTGCCGGCAACCGTGTCAGCGCGGTCGTGGCAGACGATGGCACCGTGATTCCGTGCGATGCCGTGATCGTGGGGGTGGGGATCGTGCCGGCCACCTCGCTGGCCCGCGATGCCGGGATCGAGGTCAACAACGGGATCATCGTCGACCGTCGATGCCAGACCAGCAACCCGGCGGTATTCGCGGCGGGCGACGTGGCCGAGCAGGACGGGTTTTTCGGCGGACGGTTCAGGCAGGAAACCTACCAGAACGCTGCCGACCAGGCGCAGGCGGGCGCCCTGGCGATGCTGGGGCAGGAGGTCTCCTACTGCAAGCCGATGTGGTACTGGAGCGATCAGTTCGATCTCAACATCCAGTTCTGCGGGCAAATTCCCGTAGAAGCCGATATCGCAATTCGCGGCGAGATGGACAGCAACACCTTCGTCGCCTTCTTCCTGGCCGGTGAAACGATCGAAGGCGTACTGACGGTCAACCGCGCGCCCGACATGGGGGTGGGCAAGCGGCTCGTCGAAAGGCGAGCCCGCGCCAGCGCCGCAAGCCTGGCAGACGCCAATGTTTCCTTGCGGGACTTGCTCAAGCAGGCGGGCTGACCGGCAGTTCCCTTCGTTCAGCCGCTTCCTCCGCCGGAGGCGAACAGCGTCTGGCGATCGTTGCGATTCTGAGCCTTGCTTCGCTCTCGTTTATTGCGTCGGGGTCGAAGTCCTTGCTGAGCGAAGCCACAAAGCAGTCTTTTCAAGCGATAGAGATGGTGTCCTCAATTGTCTAAAATCCAGATCAGGCGGATTCTTGTCGCCAACAGAAGTGAAATTGCCATCCGCATATTCAGGGCCGCCGCCGAACTCGGCATCCAGACGGTCGCGATCTATGCCGAGGAAGACAAGCTCTCACTTCATCGGTTCAAGGCTGACGAAGCCTATCATCTCGGCGACAGTATTGGTCCGATCGCGGCATATCTCGACGTGGCGAGGATCATCGAGGTCGCCAAGCAGGCGAATGTCGATGCAATCCACCCAGGTTACGGCTTCCTATCCGAAAACCCGGATTTCGCCGAAGCATGTGCCGCAGCCGGACTGACATTCATCGGCCCGGCCCCGCAGACCATGCGACAGCTTGGTGACAAGGTTTGCGCGCGCCGGATTGCCATCGAGGCAGGCGTTCCGGTCGTCCCCGCGTCCGATCCGCTGCCCGACGACGAAGTTGAAATCAGGCAGATCGCCGCGAGCATCGGCTATCCTCTCATGCTCAAGGCGAGCTGGGGCGGTGGCGGACGGGGGATGCGTCCTATCGAGGACGAAGCGGGTCTCATCGAAGCCGTGCGTTCAGGCAAGCGGGAGGCCAAGGCCGCCTTTGGTCGCGACGAGGTCTATCTTGAAAAGCTCATTCGCCACGCGCGGCACGTTGAAGTGCAGCTGCTGGGCGACAGCCGAGGCAACTTGTTCCATCTGTACGAGCGGGATTGCTCGATCCAGCGTCGCAATCAGAAGGTCATCGAACGGGCACCGGCTCCGTACCTGGACGCTGAAGCTCGGCAGGCCTTCTGCGCAGCAGCGCTCAAGATCGGCGCTGCAACTGGCTACGTGGGGGCCGGCACCGTTGAATTCCTGATGGATGAGAGCGATGGGGCTTTCTACTTCATCGAGGTTAATCCTCGTATCCAGGTCGAGCACACCGTCACCGAAATGGTGACCGGCATCGACATCGTGAAAGCGCAGATCAGGATCGCTGAGGGTGGGCGGCTTGGCGAACCTGACGAAACCGGCGTGCCGCCGCAAGGCGAAATCAGTCTGTCCGGTCATGCCCTGCAGTGCCGCATCACCACCGAAGATCCGGCTAACAACTTCATTCCGGACTACGGCCGGATCACCACCTACCGCGGGGCGTTTGGCTATGGTGTGCGCGTAGACGGTGGCACCGCCTATTCGGGCGCGGTGGTCACGCGCCACTACGATCCGTTGCTTGAGAAGGTCACAGTTTGGGCACCGACGCCGGGCGAAGTCGTTGCCCGGATGACACGTGCGCTACGTGAGTACCGCATTCGCGGCGTAGCGACAAATTTGGCGTTCCTCGAGAATGTGCTGACGCACCCCGACTTCGTCGCCAACCGCTACACGACAAAGTTCATCGACGTCACGCCCCGACTTCATTCGCCTGGCAAGCGGCGTGACCGTGCAACCAAGCTGCTGACCTACATCGCGGACGTGACAGTCAACGGGCACCCGGATATGAAAGACCTGCCTCGTCCGCCAGTGCACGCCCGCCCCGCCAAGGCGCCGCCAGTTTCGGGGATACCACCGGAAGGAACTAGGCAAATCCTAGAACAGCGAGGGGCAGATGGACTGGCAAAATGGATTAGGGAGCAGCCTCAGGCGCTGCTGACTGACACAACGATGCGTGATGCCCATCAGTCGTTGCTGGCCACCCGGATGCGCGGAATCGACATGGTGCAGGTGGCGGCAAGCTACGCGCAGCTGACACCACAACTACTCAGTCTTGAATGTTGGGGCGGGGCGACCTTCGACGTTGCCATGCGCTTCCTCTGGGAGGATCCTTGGGAACGCCTTGAACGTATACGGGAACGCGCGCCCAACCTGTGTACGCAAATGCTGCTGCGGGGCGCCAACGGCGTCGGCTATACGAATTATCCAGACAACGTGGTGCGCTTGTTCATCAAGGAAGCTGCACGGGGCATCGATATCTTCCGCGTGTTCGACTGCCTGAACTGGGTCGAGAACATGCGGGTCGCGATCGACGCCGTCATTGAGAGCGGCAAGGTCGCTCAAGGCGCGCTCTGCTATACTGGCGACATTCTTGACCCTGATCGCGCCAAATACGACCTCGCCTATTATGTCGACCTAGCGAAGCAACTCGAACGTTCCGGCTGCCAGATGCTCGCTGTAAAGGACATGGCCGGGTTGCTCAAGCCTGCCGCCGCTTCGGCGCTGTTCAAGGTCCTCCGAGACGTCACCGACCTGCCGATCGCCCTCCATACGCACGACACGTCCGGAGCAGCTGCCGCAACGATCCTGGCGGCGATCGATGCTGGTGCCGATAGCGTGGATGCCGCCATGGACGCCATGTCCGGCAGTACGTCACAACCCTGTCTCGGCGCCATCGTCGAAGCGCTGCGTCATTCGAGCCGCGATACCGGCATCGATCCGGCGGCGATCCGTTCGCTGAGCTTCTATTGGGAAGCGGTCCGCACCCAATATGCAGCCTTCGAAAGCGATTTGAGGAGCGGTGCGTCGGAAGTCTATCTGCACGAAATGCCTGGAGGCCAGTTCACCAATCTCAAGGAACAGGCGCGCAGCCTTGGCCTCGATACCCGCTGGCACGAAGTGGCCCGCGCTTACCACGATGCCAACAAGCTATTCGGGGATATCGTCAAGGTCACGCCGTCATCAAAGGTTGTGGGCGACATGGCCCTGATGATGGTCGCGCAGGATCTCACTCCGGGGGACGTGCTGGATGCGAGCCGCAAAATAGCTTTCCCGGCTTCCGTAGTGGAGATGCTTCGCGGTGACTTGGGACAGCCGCAAGGAGGTTGGCCGAAAGACATACAGGCACGCGTGCTGGGCACCGAGCAGGCAAGCACAGTGCGCCCGGGAAGTTTGCTTGGCGAACTCGACCTAGATGTAACTCGTGATCGTGCGGCGGCCGAATGTCGTAAGACTCTGAGCGACCAGGAATTCGCAAGCTATCTGATGTACCCGAAAGTCTTCGCGTCGTTCTGCGATACGACGCGACGGTTCGGCCCGATTTCCGCGCTTCCAACGCCCGTATACTTCTACGGCATGCGGCCGGGTGATGAGGTCAATGTCACCATCGAGGCCGGCAAGACACTCATCATTCGTCTGACCGCCATCGGCGAGGTCGAGGAGGATGGCACCGTTCGGGTCTTCTTCGAACTGAACGGCCAGCCCCGCATTATCACCATGGACGATCGTCGGCATGGGCAGATTCAAACCCGTCGGCGAGTTGCCAATCCTGCCGACGAGAACCAGATCGCTGCGCCCATGCCGGGCCTAGTCAGTGCTCTGGTTGTCCGCCAGGGGCAAGAGGTAATGGCCGGCGAACTGATGATGACACTAGAAGCCATGAAAATGGAAACCGCCATTCTCGCACCACGCGATTGTGTGATCGGCGAATTACTGGTCCGCGCGGGCCAAGCGATCGACGCAAAGGACCTATTATTCGTGCTCGAATGACATCGCAAACGGGACTTTGAAGTGATGGGGTGGATGCCCCCGGTTTTGCAAGGGGATTTTCTGACTTTCCTGGGCTTGGCGCTTCTATCGGTCGTGTGTCAGGCCTCTCATGGCGGCCTAATGGTGCCACGGGCCGGTATGCATTTCGAAGGACGAAGGCCACATCGATTCAGCGAGGTGGGCGCATCCAAAAGCCCCTTCGCCAAAGCGGCATCAGCGTGATTCATTGCGCCTGACAGGAGGCGGGGATGCGTCAGGCGGGATTGTTTGGCCTAGCGGATCATTTGAAGCAGCTGTCGGCCTATGGTATCCATCCGGCGAGGGCGGCGGGGAGCATCGCAAGCGGGGAGTGGCGACCCATTTCAACTGCGGCGTGACCGGCTTCAGGTTTGGCGACAACCGTGTCAGCGCGGTCGAGGCGGACGATGGCACCGTGATGCCGTGATCGTGGGGGTGGGGATCGTGCCGGCCACCTCGCTGGCCCGCGATGTCGGGATCGAGGTCAACAACGGGATCATCGTCGACCGTCGATGCCAGACCAGCAACCCGGCGGTTTTTCGCGGCGGGCGACGTCGCAGAGCAGGACGGGTTCTTCGGCGGGCGCTTCCGCCAGGAGACCTACCAGAACGCTGCCGACCAGGCGCAGGCGGGCGCCCTGGCGATGCTGGGGCAGGAGGTCTCCTACTGCAAGCCGATGTGGTACTGGAGCGATCAGTTCGATCTCAACATCCAGTTCTGCGGGCAAATTCCCGTAGAAGCCGATATCGCAATTCGCGGCGAGATGGACAGCAACACCTTCGTCGCCTTCTTCCTGGCCGGCGAGGCAATCGAAGGCGTGCTGACTGTAAACCGCGCGCCCGACATGGGGGTGGGCAAGCGGCTCGTCGAAAGGCGAGCCCGCGCCAGCGCCGCAAGCCTGGCCGACGTCGGTGTATCCTGGCGGGGTCTGCTCAAGCAGGCGGGCTGATTTCCGGCGGCGCGGTCAGCCGATGCCGCCCCCAGCCACGTACAGCGTCTGGCCTGTGACATAGGACGCATCGTCGGAGGCGAAAAAGCAGATCGCCGCGGCCAGTTCTTCGGGCTCGCCAAAGCGGGCCATCGGCGTATCGCGCAGCGTCTGCTCCATCACTTGGCCGAACCCCAGGCGATCCGCGTCGGTGGGCGCAGCCGGATTGCGCGGGGTGACTCTGGTCACGTTGACCCCGCCCGGCGCGACGCAGTTGACGCGGATGCCGCTGGCTTCGAGTTCAAGCGAAAGCGCAGCGGTCAGCGCAGCGACCCCGCCCTTGGCAGCGGCGTAAGGCACGCGGTTGACGCCGCGTGTCGCAACCGAGCCGATGTTGACGATCGCCCCGCGCCCTGCCGCCAGCATGTGGGGCAGAACCGCGTGGCAGCACCACAGTGTCGGCCACAGCGACCGGTTGATTTCCGCGGTGATTTCCTGCGGGGTGTAGTCCCAGTAGGGCTTGGCCCAGATTGTGCCGCCGACGTTGTGAACGGCGACGTCGATTCGCCCGAATCGGTCAATGACCGTCTGATACAGTTCAACAGCGCCTTCGCAGTGTTCCAGGTCCACCGCGACTGCCAGGGCATTGCTGCCTTCCGCCTGGAGCTGTGCGGCCGAAGCCTCGGCCGCCTCCGCTGCGCGGTCGGCGATGACCACGCTGGCGCCTTCCTCGGCCAGGCGCCTTGCGGTCGCCAAGCCAATACCTTGCGCTCCACCCGTGACCACGGCCACCTTGTCATGGAATCGATTCAGCAAAGTCACGTCCACATTCTCCCCGTCGTTCGTCCCGGCGAAACGAGACCTGTTCGAACTTCGGCAATTCCTGCCATTAACCGCAAGAGCCCGATATTAGGACTTGAAGTGACATAAGGAAAAGCATTACACAATGGAGAACATCCCGCTCGAGGCGGGCAATTTCCATTGGGAGAGTATGAGTCATGGCCAAGCCGTTGTTGAGCGCCGTCGATGTCAAGGGCGCTTGGGCAATCATTCCGACCCCGTCCAAGGATAACGCTTCGGACTGGCGTGCGACCAAGACCGTCGATCTCGATGAAACCGCTCGCGTGGTCAACGGGCTGATCGATGCCGGGATCGACGGCATCCTGAGCATGGGAACGCTGGGCGAAGCCGCGACCATGACCCATGACGAAAAGCTGGATTTCATGCGTGCGCTGGTCGACGCGGCGGCCGGCCGGGTTCCGGTCTTCGTCGGCACGACCTGCATCAACACCCGCGATACGGTGGCGCTGACTCGCCAGGCGCTTGAACTGGGTGCCGACGGTACAATGCTCGGCGTGCCGATGTGGTGCGCGCCGAGCCTCGACGTCGCTGTCCAGTTCTACAAGGACGTTGCCGAGGCCGTGCCGGAAATGAACATCGCGATCTACGCGAACCCGGAAGCCTTCAAATTCGATTTCCCGCGTCCGTTCTGGGCCCAGGTGGCTGAAATTCCTCAGGTCGTGACCGCCAAATATATCGGCGTCGCCAACCTCTTGCCCGACCTGGCCGCGATCCGGGGCCGGATCAAGCTGCTGCCGATCGACTTCGACTATTACGGAGCGGCGCGGATGGATGATTCGGTCGATGCCTTCTGGTCGAGCGGGGCGGTCTGCCACCCGCTGGTGACCACGACCCTGCGCGACCTGGTCGTCCAGGCTCGCGCAAGCGGCGACTGGAGCGCGGCCAAGGCGTTCATGGGCCGCCTCGGCCCGACTGCGGCACCCTTGTTCCCGAACGGCAGTTTCAAGGAATTCTCGACCTACAATATTGCGCTCGAAAAGGCCCGGATGGACGCCGGTGGCTGGATGAAGGCGGGGCCGGTACGTCCGCCCTACCATCTCTGTCCGGAGCCTTATCTGGCCGGCGCGCGCAAGTCCGGTCAGATGTGGGCCGAACTGGGCAAGGCGCTCGAAGCCGAAGCACTTGTGGCTGCTGCCTAGGAGGATCGCGATGACCGAGACCGGCTTGACCTGGCCCAAGAATTTCAACGAAGTTCCGAAGGCGGCGTTCACCCGCAAGGACATCTACGCGGAGGAGATCAAGCGCATCTTCTTCGGGCAGGAATGGCACCCGGTCGCGCATGAAAGCGAATTGCCCAATCCAGGCGATTTCAAAACCTTCCGGTTGGCTGGCGTCCCGCTGCTGATTGCCCGCGATATTGAAGGGCTGGTACGGGTGTTTTACAACGCCTGTTCGCATCGCGGCAACCAGCTCGAAACCGCGGTGATGGGGAACAAGACCGAATTCGAATGCCCCTATCACCGATGGCTGTTCGATGCGAAGGGCGACCTGGTCGGTTGCCCCAACCATCGCGATTTCCTGCCCGGCTTTGACAAGTCCGACTATCCCTTGGCGCAGCCCCGGTTCGACAGTTTCTACGGCCTTATTTTCGTGACCCTTTCGGCGGAAACCGAAACGTTGGCGGAATTCCTCGGCGATTCGCAGAACACCTTGCGCGAACTTCTCGGCGGGGACGGCAGGCTCAAGCTGCTGGGCTATCAGAAGGTGCGCTACGACAGCAACTGGAAGTCCTATACCGACAATGATGGCTACCATGCGCCATTGCTCCACCAGGCATTCAAGATGCTCAATTGGCAAGGCGGCAAGGGACGCCAGTTCGCCGCGACGAAACATGGCCACGTCTGTTTCGAATCGGCGTTGTCGGTAGTCAGTGGTCCGACGGTACTCAAGGACGATTCGCTGATCGCCTTCAAGGGGCAGGACCCAGCGGTCGGCTCGCGTATTGTTATGCTTTTCCCGACCTTCGTCTCGACCAAGCATCTCGATGTGATCAACCTGCGCTTCGCGACACCGATCGACGAAGAGACGGTGGAAGTCCACTACGCCTATTTCGCGCACCAGGACGATGATGAGGACATGGTCCTCCATCGTCTGCGGCAAAGCTCCAACCTGCTGGGACCCTGCGGCCTGATCAGCATGGAGGACGCATCGATCTTCCATCGCATTCATATTGGCAACCACACGCCCGGCAATGCGATTTTCCAGAAGGGCGTGCACGACCAGTCGAAGCTGGAGTCGGAGTTCCTCCAGAACGACGAGAGCGGCAATCTTCCCCGCTGGGAGTATTACCGGTCGGTGATGGGTTTCGAGAGGGCCGAGGCATGACGCAGACCGACACTGCGCTTGAGGCCGCGCTCTACGCCCTTCTGCTGGCGGACTCCAGCGCGCTTGACGGCAAGGACATGGAGGGCTGGCTCGCCAACTATGCCGAGGAAGACGAGGCTTCCTACATCTGCCGTTCCGCCGAAAATTCGGAAAATGGTCTCGCCCTGGGATTCATGTACGACGATTGCCGATCCAGGCTCGAGGATCGCGTCACTTTCGTGAACGATATCTGGGTCGGTACGTTCCAGGACTATCGCACCCGTCACTTCGTCCAGCGCGTCGCGTATCAACGCGTCGATGCCTCTACTATCTCGATGCGATCGAATTTCTCGGTTTTCATGACGCCCACCGATAGCGGCATCACCCAGGTTTTGGCTGCGGGTCAATATCTCGATACCATCCGTTTGGAAAAAGCCGGTGCGTTGAAGCTGCTGTCCAGACGGGCCGAACTCGATACGTCCGTTCTGCCACGGTATCTGGTATATCCGATTTGATATCGGCTGCCGAACATCGCTGAAATTGCCAGCCATGGTTGGAGTTCTCAGTTGGATCGCAAGGCGCTGATGATCGACGCCCATGCGTGCCTTGTCGCCGCGGAAGCGGACTGGTGTAGGAAGTCGTCGCGATCGCCGAAGGCCGTGGAATCCGCCGAGAGGGCAATTCTCGCCGCCGACGATGCGGAAATGCGCATGGACCCAACCATGGCGCCGGTGGCTAACACGCGCTTCAGTCGCGTGCGGTTTGATGCCTCCGAACGGGCCTCATTCCAGACCGAGTGGCGACCGCTGTTCCGGTCGCGGCAAATGGCCTATAGGGATAATATTTGCACATTATGCAATGCTGGGATATGAGACGACCAGCCAGAAACCGGCCTGATTCGTCAACGCCGTGTGCGGAGAGTCAAAGGGCGGCTGCTAAAGCGGCAACCCTGGCAAGGACAAAACCCGGCGGATGAAGGATGCGATAGCGGTTCCTGCCGAGTAGGAACGATTCTAGGCCGTAGATCTGTAATTGCAGAGCTTGGCGGTGCCGATCCCTTGAGGGTTTCATGGATCTGTCCGCACTGGCCCGGCCGAAGCCTGGTCGTGCTATATCGGGTCTCACAGAGGCGAACGTTGCATTGACTCGAAGCGGGCTTTGCAGCCCATCTGACTACCTTCGCAGATCGTTCGTCCCTGCGTTCCCTCGCGGGACACCGCCCTCGGATCGCTTTGACGCTTCACCGCTGGCAAACAGGTTCTACCCTACCTCACGCTTGGAACAAAGTGCCATCGCGCAGCATGGCATGCATGATGACCGCGAGCCGACGGGCGAGTGCGACACGGGCTTTCTTCAAGCCGCGACGCTTGGCGATCTTCATGGCCCATGTTTTCAGGGCGAAGGTCTCACGGCTCCGGGTGAGGATCGAGTTGGCAGCTTCGTAGAGCAGCTTGCGCACGGTCCCATCGCCCTGTTTGGTGATCCTGCCTGTCCAGTCTAGTTCGCCCGACTGATGGCGGCGGGGCACAAGGCCGAAGTAGGCGCCGGCATTGCGTGATTGTCGGAAGCGTCCGGCTTCATCGACTGCAGCGGCGAAGGCGGCCGATGTCTGCACGCCGACGCCTGGGATGGTCATCAGGATCTCGCAAGCCTGTGACTGGCTGGCGATGACACGCAGGCGGCGGTCCATTTCCTTGATTTGCTCGACCAGTTCTGCGCGCACGGACAGCAAGGATGCGATGGCGTCGCCAAGGCCCGGGATGTGTGCCGCTTGCATGATCCGTTCGAGGAAGGCCTTCCCTTGACCTGCGCCGGGCCGATAGCCGAACGTGGCGCAGAGACCGCGGATCGTGTTGTCGAGCCGGACACGCGCTTCCACCAGATGGCTGCGTGCGGTGATCACGCTGCGAACGCCATGCGCTGCCGGAGATTTCACATGCACCTCCTTGTAGAAGCCGGTGCGCGCCAACTGTGCTAGGCCGGCGGCATCGTGAGGGTCGGTCTTGTTCGCCTTCATTGCTTTGAGGCTCTGGTGCGCCTGGCGGGCATCGATGCACACCACCGGGACACCCAGTTCACGCAGACCAAGGCAAATCGCCGGCGACATGCGGCCCGTTTCGATCACCGCCCGCTCGATTGGACCATATCGCTCCAGCATCATGGCGATCGCCTCCGGAGAGCTTTCCACTTTCTCCGACACGACCTTCCGACCATTGTCATCAACGATGCAGACCTGCGTGGATTCCATCGACAAGTCCAATCCGGCATAGTGCTTCATGGCTGCTTCCTTCCTTCAGGATTCGACAACCAGAAGTGTGCGCCTCAACCAAGGTCCGAGGGAAGCAGCCGCAATTACACGATGACTCATAAACTCGAAGCCAAGCCGCTTTGAAGTACAGCCAAGTGCTAAAGTACGGTTTTGAGTGGCGGTTGGCCTTGGGCGGGATATTGGCGAACGCGCCCTCTCGCGGAGAGATGCCCGGATGCGGTCAGCATCGTATGCCTTGTCCGCCAGCACTATTGTTCAGGCACCCACATGATCGAGCAGGCAGCTTGGCCGTCATGGCTCTGCGCGGCGCTCAGGCTCGGTCGGATCGGAAGGCCTTGCTCTTCGACGACCGCGTGGATTTTGGTCTTTGAGCCCGCCTCGGGTGCGACCGAGACAATGATCTCGATCCCCTTTCTGCCGTCGCAGCCTGCTGGTGCGTCCGGACGGATGTGCTGTCGATCATCTGGATGTCGCCGTCGTGGGCAACGGTGATGGCTTCTATCATCCGGTCCCACGCACCGGCTTTTCGCCAACGCACGAAGCGGTTGTAGCAGGTAGTGCGCGGGCCGCAGCGCTCGGGCAGGTCGCGCCACGGCGCTCACGACCGCAGCACCCAGAAGATACCGTTCAGCACGCGACGTTCATCGACACGCGGCACGCCTCTTGACTTGTTGGGTAGCAGTGGCTCGATCACGCGCCATTCGAAGTCCGTCAGATCATATCGGCTCATGCCGCCGCCGAATCAGCAAACGGTCGAAATGGGAAGGGTGATTGGTCGATTGCCGATTACGATGTTATGGTCCCGGCATGACGATCTACCCCAAAATACAGATCTCCCTCTTGCGCGAAATCGGTTTGGAAGCTTTGGGATCCGATCGGTCTTGCGGATGAGAACGGCTCGTGCGGCGAAGGAGGTACCGACGAATATGACGGGCATATGTTACAGGTCGTCAGCAAGTTCTGTCGCGGTAGCTCGAAAGACGAAGCGGCAACTTACCTTATCGGAATAGCATCCGATCATATGGGTATCGGTCGTATACCCCGACGCCACTACGGCAACCGCTAGCGCAATCGCAGATTACCTCACCTCTCTGCCGGATGGCCCGAAAGACCGTCCGCTAATTGCATTTATGAGTTCACGACCTAATCGAGTGATTCGAGATTTCTATGAATGACCGCAAAGCAGGGGTCCTTCGCGGCCTCACCAGTAATGAATTTTTTTGAACAACGAGCCAGATCGTAGAAAAGTTCAGTAACTTTCGCGATCCGCAACAGCCTGCGTCGTTACCAACTCCCTCCATCCGAGACCCAGCGATTTCTGAATCGCTATCCAGCTGTTGGTCATGGCGGCGATAGACCGGTTCAAGTCCGCTTCGGCCTGCCGGCGTTGCCGAAACGAGGTATTGAGGTCCGCTTGGGAGATCGCACCGGCCTTGTATCGCTGTTGATTTAGGTCGGCGGCCGTATCGGCCTGCCGCTTGATTTGCGCGAGAGCAGCAACGTTGGCGCGTTGCTGACCAAATCGGGCGAGCGACTGCTCCGCGTCCTGGAACGCTCGCAGAACGATCTCGCGATAACGCTGCAACGCCTCTTCCCGCCCGGCTTCGGCCTGGTCGATCGAAGCTGCGGTACGCCCGAAATCAAGCAGGTTCCACTGCAACTGCGGCAAAGCTATTGCCGAGAGGTTGCCCAGATCGAAGATGTCATCGGGCCGAGTGCCTCCAAGGCCAAGAATGCCCATGAAGGAAAGCTTCGGGAATCGAGCCGCTTCGGCCACTCCGATCCGGGCATTGGCTGCCGCAAGCATCCGCTCGGCGGCGCGAATGTCGGGCCTTCGGGCGATCAGCGCGGCAGGGTCGCCCACGGCCACGCGCGCCGGTGGGAGAGGGATGGCCGCAGCTGGCGACAATAGCTGGTCGAGACTGCCGGGCGCCTCTCCAGTGAGAACCGCGAGAGTGTCTTTCAGGACCGCAACGTCCGCGTTTGCTTCGGCGATCTGCGACTCCAAAAGTTCGAGTTCAGCGTTTGCGTTGCCGACGGGAAACAAGGCAAGAGCGCCTTGCGTGTACCTCTGGTAAGTCAGCTCAAGAGTCTGCTGCTGCAATTGGCGCTGCTGCTCGGCACTATCGAGTCGCGCCTGGGCCTCCCGGAGACCGACGTAAGCTCTCGCGACTTCGGCTGCGAGCTGGACCTGCGCATCCTCCGCGTTCGCGACGCTCGCGGCAGCCTGCGCATTGGCGGCTTCGATGCGCCTTATCTGCCCTCCGGCAAAGTCTATTTCCCAGTTCGCATTCAGTCCCACGTTGTAGACGCTCAACGTGTCCTGATCACCATCTTGGCTGGGCCCGTCCGGCGTTCCGGCCGGCGGGCCGCTCTGGAGGTCCAGACCAGGCACCCGGGCTTGTATCGTGGTCGCTTGCGCAGCCGTCGACGGAAGCCGGTTGGCGCGCTCCTGCCGCAATGAGGCGCGCGCCTGATCGATCCTGGCGCGCGCGGCGGCAACACCGGGGTTTCCGGCAAGCGCGCGGGCTTCCAGATCATTGAGCACGGGATCGCCCAGTAGCAACCACCAGTCGCTGGCGACCGGCGCTTGCGATTCCACATCGGAACCGGCGCGCACAAAGCCATCGGCCCCGACCGTCTTGACCGTAGGCGGTCCGGCATAATCGGGACCGGCGGTGCATGCTCCGAGAAGAGCAACAGGGGAAAGGAGCGAAATCAGCTTGCGCATGAATATCTCAATGCATCGAAAGCGAGACGTTCTTGGGCAGCGCCCGAAGAAACATCACCAGTGGAACGGTTGCGAGCGTGATCGCCCCCATGGCGAAGAACACGTCGTTGTAGGTCATCACAAACGCTTCCCGCTGGATGGTGGTCGAGAGCGTTTGCAGGGCCGCTTGCGGGCTGCCCAGCGATGCAGCGAGGCCATCGAGATAGTCCTGTAACCGCCCGCTGTTCGCATTGAGCGTTTCTTCCATCCGCCTGCTGTGATGCCACAGCCGCTGGTCCTGAAACGATGCGAGCCCGGCGAGGGCGAACGAGCCGCCGAGGTTGCGTGCGGCGTTAAAGATGCCGGACGCGTCACCGGCATCTTCCTTGGCCACAGAGGCTACGGTAGCCTGATTGAGGAACATCATGGTCAGGATCATGCCGATGCCGCGCAGGAACTGGCTTTCTGTAAAGACGCCGCCGCCCGATTCGGCGGTCAGGTTGATCGAGATGAAACAGCTGAGCGCCATGATGAGCATCCCGGCCCCTACGGCGATGCGGATGTGAATCCTTCGGATCATTAACGGCAGAACGGGCATCAGAAGGAAGGCAGGTACGCCCATCCAGAAGATAACCAGCCCCGTTTGCAGCGCATTGTAGTCGGAGATAATAGCCAGGAACTGGGGGATCACATAAGTCGAGCCGTACATCACCATGCCGAGCGCCAGGGCCATGACGACCACGCTGGCGAATTGTCGGCTCAACATCAGGCGAAGCTTCAGAACCGGCTTCCTCGCGTAGAGCTGGCCATACGTCAGCAGCGCGAAACCGATCAGTGTGATAATTGTTAGCTGTAGGATCAGCGCCGATTCAAACCACTCTTCGCGATGTCCCTCTTCCAGTACGACGGTCAGGCCGCCCAAGCCCAGGATCATGCCCAGAATGCCTGCCCAATCGGCCTCGCGCAGATAGACCCAGTCCGGCTTTTCGTGAGGGAGCCCGATAAACAAGAGGAGCAGCAGCAAGGCGCAGACCGGGACGTTGACGAAGAAGGCATAATGCCAGCTCAGATTCTCGGTCAGCCATCCGCCCACCAGTGGACCCATGACCGGGCCAAGGACGACCGTCATGCCGAACAGCGCCATTCCTATCGGCTGCTGCGATGGCGGCAGCCGCTTGGCAACGATCGTCATCGCGGTCGGGATAAGCGCGCCCCCCATGAAGCCCTGCCCCACGCGCCCAATGATCATCGTGGTCAGATCTGTCGCTACGCCGCAGAGAACGGAAAACGCGGTGAACGAGCTCACCGCTATGATCAGCAGGGTGCGAAGTCCGAAAAGCCGCTCCAGCCAAGCACTCAGCGGGATGATGATGATTTCGGCAACGAGAAAGGCAGTCGCAATCCAGGTGCCTTCCGTTCCGGTCGCACCAATCTCCCCCTGGATCGTGGGCAGCGCCGAATTGACGATCGAGATGTCAAGCGTCGCCAGCATTGCGCCCAGTGCACCGGCAGCTACCGCGATCCACGCGGTTGCGTCGGCGCGCTCGGGAGAACCGGCGATGGGTGTCGGCGACGCCGCTTCCATCGTTCGTCAGCGCGCCCGCGCGCTGAGCGCGTTGAGTTCGCCCTTCGCGCCGCGGGTGTCGACCGTTGCCACCACCGACATGCCCGGCACCAGCAGGCGCCGGACCTCGGGCGTCGCCTGTATCGAAATGCGAACGGGAATCCGCTGGACAATCTTCGTGAAATTGCCGGTGGCGTTCTGCGGCGGGAGGATGGAGAACTCCGCACCGGTCCCGGGTGCGATGCTTTCAACCCGCCCCTCGAGTTCGAGGTCGGGAAGTGCGTCGATCTCCAGAGCGACCGGCTGTCCTCGCCGGATCAAGCCGAGCTGGGTTTCCTTGAAATTCGCCGTCACATAAATCCGATCAGTCGGGACCACGCTCATGAGCCGTTGCCCCGGCTGGACGTATTGGCCGGCGCGAACCGTCAAATCGCCGACCCGCCCCGTGATGCTCGCGCGCAGCGTCGTTGCCGACAGGTTGAGACGCGCGGCTTCGAGCTGCGCGCGTGCAGCGTTCGCCTGTGAATCAGCCTGTTGGATTTGCTCGCCTAGAGTGCCTAGTCGCCTCTGCGCAGCCAGAAGCCCGGCTCTCGCCGCCGCGACTTGGGCCTGCGCTTCACGGGCCTGCGCCTGTAGCTGGTCCAACTTTTCCCGCGGTTCGGCTCCGGTCGCAGCAAGCGGGCGATAGCGGGCGACCTGTTCCCCTGCGAGCGCCGCCTGCGCCGTCGCTGCGGCAAGCTGCGCGCGGGCCTGGTCGATCGCGGCATCCTGTTCGCGCTGCTGGGCGCGAACCGTGTCTGCGCCCGCCAGTGTCGCGGCAATCTGCGCAGTGACCTGGTTCGACTGCGCGCGGTAGTCGCGAATGTCTAGCTGAGCGAGCGCGTCGCCTTCCCTCACCGGCTGGTTTTCCGTGACCAGCACGCGATCCACATATCCGGCCACCTTGGGCGCGACCACCACGCTGTCGGCCGCAACATAGGCGTTGTCGGTCGATTGCTGATACTGTCCGTATGTCTCGTTGCGGTAGTACCAGATAGCGGCCGCGATGAGTAGGAGGAGCCCGGCGAGCACCAGACCGCGCCGAACCTTTGGGTTGGAGAGCGCCTTGGGTTTATCCTTTTCGTTATCGACTTCGGCGTCGATTGCCTGTCCCATGTCTTCGGCCATATGCCTTCGCACTCCGTAGCTGCGCCCCTGACGCGTCCGCGCCACATAGGCTTTTCACGCATATATGAAAGCCCTTTACTAATTCCAGCCTCGAGGTAGCCTCCTTTCATGACTGCCCAGACGAAGAGCCCCAGTCTCGATAACGTCGTAAACGACGATGATCGCGCCATTTTCCTGATGGATGAAATCAGCCGGGCGGCACGAAGAGCATTCGACGAGCGCACCCAGCCCATTGGGCTTAACCGCACTCAGTGGAGGGTGCTGGCCCAGCTCATCAAGGATCCATCGCTGAATCAATCGGATATCGCCAGACAGCTCGAACTTGAGTCGGCGACGGTAGGTCTGGCTGTCACGGCATTATGTGAGCAGGGATACATGATCCGCCGGCGCGACATGAGCGACGGGCGGGCCTGGCAGCTCGACCTGACGAGGAAGGTCGAGAACATCTTGCCCGAACTCAGGAACGCCGCTGACGCGACACATGAGAAGTTATGGGCAGGGGTGTCCCCAGCACAGAAAGAGGCTCTGGCCGACGTGTTGGCAATCATGAGCGCAAACGCCCGTGGACTGCTTTTCGATGCCTGATGCGCCCGTCTCGACAGTAAGCGACAGTCGCCGTCTGGCGCAGGTGATCGGCATTCTTGGAAGACACGGTCTTAACGGCCTTTCGGCAAGTCTCGGTATCGGGCGGACCCGGGGGGATGCGCCACCTCCGCGACCCGAAGCGGTCGTTTCTGCACTCCGCGAGATCGGCCCAGTCGCCGTCAAGTTCGGCCAGGTTCTGGCAATGCGGAGCGACATGCTCCCCCCCGAATGGACCACTGCGCTCGCGACCCTGCATGATCGCGTGCCCGCCGTGCCATTTGCCGAAGTTCGGCGTTCGCTCGAGGCGGCATTGGGCGCGCCGGTCTCCGACTATTTCGAACACTTCGACGAGACGCCGCTTGCTGCAGGGTCCATCGCGCAGGTCCACGCCGCAGTGCGCAAGGATGGTGTTCCTGTGGTCATCAAGATCAGGCGTCCTGGTATCGAGGAGATCGTGGATGCCGATCTGCGTCTGCTCCGGCGGCTTGCCCGTCTGGCGCAGCGGGTCAATCCCGCGATCGCCCGCCAGCGGCCCGACGAACTCCTGCGGTTTTTTGCCGAAAGCCTGGACCGCGAGATGGATCTTTCAGCGGAAGGAAACGCCAGCGACGAGATTGGCGCATTCCTGGCCGGTCTCGGCGTGGAGACGGCCCGCTTTGATTGGGAGGCCACCGGAAGGAGCATCAATATTCAGGAGCGGGTCGATGGCCTGCCTGCGACCGAGCTGGAGCAGTTGCGCGCCGCGGGCATCGACATGGCGCAAGTGGCGCGAACCTACGCCCAGGCCGTCTTGCAAATGATCGTGATCAACGGTCGTTTTCATGCGGATCCCCATCCCGGCAACATCCTGATCAAAACAGACGGCACCGTCATCTTCATTGACTTCGGCGCCGTCGGGACACTGCTGCCTCATCGCCGCGACGAACTCGTGGACCTTTCGCTCGCGATCGCGGGTGAAGACACGGCCACTCTGGCACGCATTCTCCTGCGTTGGGCCGGCGACCCTCCCGTCGATCGCGAAGCACTCGCCCGTGCACTTGCGGGACTGATTGATCGGTTCAAGGCGTCGGTGCTTGGCCAGATCGATCTCGGCGAGGTGTTCTCCGACGTGTTCCGCCTGTTGCGGGAGTTCGAGTTGTCGCTACCTCCAGACCTCGCTTTGATGTTGCGCACGCTGCTTACGGCGGAAGGTTTCGTGCGGCGCATCGACCCCCGGTTCGACATCGGCGCGGAACTGGCCCCGATCGCTGGGCAATTGCTTCGCGAACGCGTCGGATTTGGAGAACTGCGTGACAAGGCGCGTCGCACGGCCGCGCTTCTGGGGCGGGCGGCGCTGAATGCCCCCGAACTGGTGTTAGCGCTGGAGAAGATCGTGCGGTCGGGCCGATTACCGATCAGCCTCGACCGCCGGGATCTAGAGCTCCTGGCCAGCGGCAGTCGCCAGCGCCCCCTCGCTGGTCATCATGTCATTTCTGCTGCTCTTATTATCGCCGCAGCCATTCTACTGGAGGGGCAGCCAACGCTTGCCGGAGCATGCACATTTGCGGCTGCTACAATCATCGCAGTCGAATGGTTTCGTCGGAAATGAAGACGCATGGATATCGTTCAGAATTGCCAAATCAGCCAACATAGGCACCCCGGCCACTTGCGAGCAGTTGCTGCGCTGTATCCTCGATTCTGGTTTCCGCGACGCTCAACTGCTTGCCCAGTTTGACCACACTGCCATTCGCGCGCACCGGCCCGGAGGTTGCAGGACGATGAAAATCGACGCGAAGTTCGGCGGTCGCCCGTGCGGTGCCGCCCAGCGCGTTGACGGTGTAGAGTCCGGTCAGGTCGATCAACGCCGACAAGATGCCGCCATGCGCCGACCCGATCATCGGGTTGGAGACGATCTCGTCCCGCCACGGCATTTCGAGGACCAGTTCGCGCTCGGTCAATTCGACAATATCGAGGCCGAGCCAGCGGTGAAACGGCGCGATGTGGAGCATCTTGCGGAGTTGGGCGAGCTCGGGCCTCTCGGTGCGGCTAGTCATCTTGCATCGCTCGCGGCATGAGTTCGGATCAGGAAGTCGGCAATCGCCGCGCCGAAGACATCGTTCTGGTCGCCGACCACCATGTGCGTGGCATCGGCAATGTCGCTATAGGCGGCATGCGGGACCAGTTTGCGGAAATGGGCCACCGCTTCCGGCGAGACAAGATCGCTCGAACCGCCCCTGACCAGATGAACCGGAAGCGCGAGGTTCATGGCGGCGTTGCTGAGTTCGCTCCGCCCGTGATCGCCCAGATCGCCGTTCTGCGCCCGGCGTCGCATCACTCCATCGATAAAGGCGGGATCCCAGTGCCAGTAGTAGCGCCCGTCGGGCTTCTGGCGGAGGTAGTGGGCAAGGCCCGCTGATGCCTTGCGACTTGGACGATGCGGCAAATATTCGGAAATGATGCGCGCGGCTTCGTCCGCGGAGGCAAAGCCCTCGCGCGCATGGGCGGCCATGAAGCCGACAACCCGCGCAACGCCGGCTGCTTCCATCTGCGGGGTAATGTCGACGAGCGTGAGCGATGCGAAACTGCCCGGCGCAAGCTGCCCTTCGGCGACAATCCCGGCGAGCCCGCCGAGCGACGCACCAATCAGCGCTGGCTTGCGATCCAGCTTTTCGGAAATCGCCACCAGGTCACTGGCGAAGTCGGCAATGTCATAGGCCCTGTCGCTGGCCCAATCGCTGTCACCATGACCGCGCAGATCGATGGCGATGGCGCGAAAGCCATGACTGGCGAGCAGTGTCGAAATCTTCTTCCAGGCCCGGCGGGTCTGCCCGCCGCCATGGGCAAGTATGACTGGCATTGCATTGCCCACGCCTTCGATCGTGGCGGCAATGGTATGGCCCGACTGTCCGGTCAGCTTGATTGACTCACTGTGCATGCAGTCCTCTTACTGTAAGATATATTACAGTAAAGTCTTTTCAATCGACCGATCGGCGACTATGCCGCTTGTCCTATGCCGATGAAAATCGACCAGGACAGCTACGTTACAGAAACCGACGAGATCGTCTTTCTCGTCGAGGAAGTTCCGCGCAAGCTGCGCAAGCGGTTCGATGCCTCAACCGCCAAATTCGGCCTCTCCCGCACCCAATGGCGTGCGCTTGCCTATATTTTCCGCTCGCCGGGACTGACCCAGACCGAACTCTCCAAATGTCTCGAACTCGAGCGCGCCAGTGTGGGCCATGTGATAGATCAGCTGGAAAAGGCCCAGTATGTCGAGCGCCGCTCGTTCGAGGGCAATCGCCGAGTTTGGATACTGCATCTGCTGCCACGGGCAATCGAGATACTACCCTCATTGCGGTCGGAGGCTGATGCCATCTACGCCCAATTGCTATCGGGGATCTCGGAGCAGGAATTCCGGACAATCAAGACCTTGCTTCAAACGATGGCCCACAACTTGGAGTGTTAAAAGAATTGAACGGTTAGCTTTGTTGCGACTTGTCCCGGTGCGCCGCGGTCCAGGAGTACCAGGCTCCAAGTACGATCACCGCATGAGCCGCCAGCGTTGTGAAGACGACCCATGCCGCCTCGCCGCTGCACAGAAGGCTGTAGATGTCCCAGGCCGCGCCGACTGCTTCTGTGAGTACGATCACCGGGACCAGCGCGATGTATTTCCACGGCTGCCGCGCGCCCCACAGGGCGACGATACCGATCGCGGCCAGCTGTATCCCGACGATCAGCCAGGCATCGAGCAGCAGGCCGAACACCGGCTTGCCCTGGCCCAGATCGATTCCCGGATAGATCAGGGGCAGTGCCCTCGCATAAACCGGCGGCCAGAGCAGGACCAGATTGCACAGGTACCAGATTCCGCTGGCGATGAGGAAGATGCGCAGGCTTTGCATGGCTCGGTCTCCAGGGACTGCGCCGGTCAGTCGGCGACCGCGAAAATGTCGGACGTTGCGCCGGCGATCCGTGCAGCCTTGAACGGCGCATAGTCGGGGCAGGCCATGAACGCTTGGACATCCGCCATCGCGGGGAAGCGGATGATCACCGTGTAGTGCGGCGCCGCGCCTTCGCCTTCGAAGCGTTCGAACTGGTTGGAACGGCAGATCAGTTCGCCGCCGAACTGCGCAACCATCGGCGGAACATTGGCTTGGTAGTCCGCAACCCAGCCATCGTCGTGTGAGGTGACGGAAGCGATGAAATAGGCGGCCATAGTTGTTTCCTCCGTGTCGTTACCGGTCTGTTCGGCGGCTCCCGGTTCGCCGCGTCAAAAAAATCGGTTGCTGGGGCGCGGCAAACCGAAATGATCGCGCAGGGTGGTTCCTTTGTAGTCCTTGCGGAAAATGCCCCGGCGCTGCAATTCGGGCACGACCAGATCGACGAAATCGTCGAGCCCCTCCGGCAGATAGGGGAACATCACGACGAACCCGTCCGAACCGCGCTCCTCCAGCCATTGCTCCATCTCGTCGGCGATCGAAGCCGGAGTGCCGACGAAGGCGAGCCCGGCATAGCTGCCGGCTTTCGCGGCGAGCTGGCGGATCGTGAGATTGTTCTGCCGGGCTTGCGTGACCAGCATTTCACGAGAAGTCTTGCTGGCGTTGGTATCGGGTATTTCGGGGAGGGGGCCATCGGGGTCGAACCCCGAAACATCGTGACCGAGCATGCCGCACAGCGAGTGAATCCCGCTTTCATAGTGAACCAGGCTGTCCAGGTGAGCGCGCTTGGCCTTGGCCTGCTCAACCGTGTCGCCGACAACGACGAGCGCGGCGGGCAGGATCTTGAGATGATCGGGATTGCGTCCGATCGGGATCATCCGCCCTTTCACATCGGAATAAAAGCTCTTGGCGGCGGCAAGATTCGAAGCGGCGGCAAAGACGACTTCGGCGGTTTCGGCGGCAAGCTGGCGTCCAGGATCCGAGGCCCCAGCCTGGAAGATGACCGGCCAGCCCTGCGGGGGGCGGGCGATGTTGAGCGGACCGAGGACCGAGAAATGCGGCCCTCTGTGATCGAGCACGTGCATCCGCGCGGGATCGAAGTAGATGCCGCTTTCCGCATCGCAGACGAAGGCGTCTTCCGCGAAGCTGTCCCACAGGCCAGTCACGACGTCGTAGAATTCGCGGGCGCGTCCGTAGCGTCCGGAATGATCGGGCTGCACCTCGAACCCGAAATTCTTCGCGCTGTCGGGGTTGGACGTGGTCACGACGTTCCAGCCGGCCCGCCCGCCGCTGATGTGATCGAGTGAGGCAAAGCGGCGCGCGACGTGAAAGGGTTCGTCGAAGGTGGTGGAAGCGGTCGCGACCAGCCCGATCCGTTCAGTCGCGCCGGCCAGCGCCGACAGCAGGGTGAAGGGTTCGAACGAGGTGACGGTGTGGCTGCGGCGCAGCGCCTCGACCGGCATGTTCAGAACACCGAGATGATCGGCCATGAAAAAGGCATCGAACTTGCCCGCCTCGAGCTTGCGGGCGAATTGACGGATCGCGGCGAAGTTGAAATTCGCATCCGGGATTGCCCGGGGGTAGCGCCAGGCGCCGGTATGGATGCTGACCGGCCGCATGAACGCGCCGAGGTGAAGCTGGCGTTGCTGGCTCATGCGTTTCGTTCCTTCAGGTTCGCGAAGACTGCCGGGGATCACCTTCCCGGCAGCTTTTCCAGTATCTGGCGGGTCAGGTCCGCTGTACTGCCGTCGCCACCTAGATCGGGGGTCAGGACCGCTTGCGGATCGAGCAGGACCGCTTCGATCGCGGCCAGCACCATCGCCGCGGCTTCAGCTTCTCCCAGATGGTCGAGCATCATTGCCCCCGACCAGATCTGGCCGATCGGATTGGCAATACCCTGGCCGGCAATGTCCGGGGCCGAACCGTGCACCGGTTCGAACATCGACGGAAAGCGCCGCGGCGGATTGAGATTAGCCGACGGCGCGACCGCTATCGTCCCGGTTACGCCGGGACCGAGATCGGACAGGATGTCGCCGAACAGATTGGATCCGACCACCACGTCGAAGCGTTCGGGTGACATCACGAAGCGGGCCGCCAGAATGTCGATATGGTACTGGTCGGTGGCGATCTCGGGATATTCCGCGCCGATCGCCGCGAAACGCTCGTCCCAGAACGGCATCGAATGGTATAGCCCGTTGGACTTGGTGGCCGAGGTGACGTGCGGCCGGCCAAGCTTGCGCGCGAAATCGAAGGCGTAACGCAGGATCCGGTCGGTGCCGCGGCGGGTGAATACTGCCTGCTGGATGACGATTTCATCCTCTCCGGTGCCGGTGCGGCCGCCGATCCGGGAATATTCGCCTTCCGAATTTTCCCGCACCACCCAGAAGTCGATATCGCCGGTACTCTTGTCGCGCAGCGGCGAGCGAATGCCGGGCAGCAACCGCACCGGCCGGAGATTGACGTATTGATCGAATTCGCGCCGGATCGGCAGCAGCAAGCCCCACAGCGAGACGTGATCGGGCACCCCGGGATAACCGACCGCGCCAAGGAAGATTGCGTCATGATCGGCAAGCCGGGTGAGCCCGTCATCGGGCATCATTTTCCCGGTGGCAAGATAGGTTTCGCAGCTCCAATCGAAGTCGCGAAACTCGAGCGCGAAGCCGCATCGCTGCGCGACCGCCGACAAGACCTGCACCCCGGCGGGCAGAACCTCGCGGCCGATGCCGTCGCCGGGAATATTGGCTATGGTATAGCGGTTCAAGCGGGCTTCCCGTGCCGAAAGGTCAAAGGTAGGTGTTCAGGGTCTTGAGGACCCGGTAAGCCCCCAGGAATGTCGGCGCATCGACGCCGAGGCGTTCGGCGGCCTCGGCGAGCGGTCCCAGAATTTCGTCGACCTCCATGCGCCGTCCTGCCACCAGGTCATCGTGCATCGAGGTCCGCACCGGGCGATTCTCCGGCTTGAACCGGCCGACCATGGCCATCACCCCGGCGAGCGCTTCGTCGAAGCTTTCTCCGTTGATCTCGACGAGCCGTGAGACGGGCGCGAAGAAATTTTGCGGTTCGTACCCCAGCGCATTGTAGATCGCCAGCAGGTCCTTGACGATCAGGACATACTGGGCCGCGCCTTCGCGTACCGCCACACCGTCGATGAAATCGAGCTCTTTGATGCCGCCCAGGGTGCTGGCGCTCCACGATGAAGCACTTCCGACCTGGACCAGTTTTTCCCAATGGACATGGGTGATGTCGGCAGTCGAGCGGGACCCCATCCCGGCTGAGTCGAGCGCCTCGGCCATGGTCCGGGTGCGATCGCTTTCCCTGCCTCCCAGTTCACCGAAATAGGCGGTTACCGGGACGGCCATGTGGTTGAGCGCGCGGCCGGGTTCGAGCAGGGTTGCGCCGTCCATGATCGACCCGCCGATCACCTTGTCCTTGCCGAACGCGGCCTGCAGCCGGCCTTCCTTGCCAACCCCGTTCTGCAAGGTGAGGGCGCAGGCTGTCCGGTCAACCAGCACTGTCGCATCGGCCAGCGCCTGATCGGTGCCCTTCGCCTTGGTCAGCAAGATGTAATAGTCGATCGCGTCCTCGACCTCAGCCGGGGTCTCGACCGCGAACAGGTTGTCGCGCTGCACGAACTGTGCACGCACCCCTTCGATTTGCAGACCGCCCTGACGGATTGCCTCGACATGGGGTTTGCGCGCAATCAGCGTTACCTTGTGTCCGCCGCGGGCCAGGAAGCCGCCGACAACGGAACCAAGACCGCCTGCGCCGTGGATGCAGAAATGCAATTGCTTTGTCATTGGTAGTGTCCTGCGTTCGATCAGGCGATGCCGAGCTCGATGAGCTTGGCTCTGATCTCTTCCTTCTTCTGCGGGGTCACGTCGGCAACCGGCGGCAGGATCGGGCCGGCCTTGAGGCCGATCGCCTCATACCACGCCTTGATGTTCGCCAGTGCCGAAGCATAGGTCGCGGTGCGCGCAATATCCCAGACAAACTGGTCATGGTAATATTCGCGGACATCGTGCAGGCCTTCCCACTTGGTGCGGGCCTCTTCCCATTTGCCCTGGTTGGCGAGGTTGATATAGTCGCGCGCGAGGTGGCGCTTTTTGCCATAGAGCATGAACGACAGTTCGCCCCAGCACACCGTCCCGCCCAGCCGGAGGTCTTCGAGGAAGAAATATTCGAACGGCTCCATGGTGTTGAAGCCTTCGGGCATCAGGCTGCGGATCTTGATCGTCTCGGCGCGGTTAAGCGCACCCTGCTTGACCCCGATCACGGTATCGAGATCGGCCAGGCGGCGCATCAGGTTCCAGCTCAGCACCGTGCCCGAAACCGGGGTGCGGTAGAGGCAGACCGCCATATTGCTGCGATCGGTCAGATACTTGAACCAAGCGAAAATCTCGTCGTCGGTTCGCAGCTGGACGACCGGGTTGATGACCTCGGCGCCGTTGAAACCCAGCTTCTCGACGAACTGCATCTTTTCGAGCGCGAGGTGGACCGACGGGTCGAGGATGATCGTCCACAGGTCGAGCCGCCCGGCGTTGGCCTCGGCGACGATCTCGTGAAAGCGCATCCATTCGGACGGAGTGACGTTCCAGCATTCGGCAATGAAGCCGCCGACAACCAGGCCATCAAGGCCCATTTCGACGTATTTGTCGATGTTGTAGCGGATCCCGTCGATATCGAACTTGTGGTCGGCGGTCATAGGGGTGATCGGGCACTGGTAGAACCCCCGGACTGTCTCGGTGGCCCACTTCTTGGCGTCTTTGCGATCGTAGTCCATGTTAGTATTCCTTCACCCTTTGTCTGGTTGACTTGTTGGCATTGTGCCGAGCTAGGTTGCGGCCAGCGCCGATTGGGCAGCGGCAAGGCGCGCGATCGGAACGCGGAACGGAGAGGCGCTGACATAATCGAGGCCGACCCGGTCGCAGAAAGCGATCGAGGCCGGATCGCCACCGTGTTCACCGCAGATCCCCAGCTTGATGTCGGCGCGCGTCTCACGGCCCAGCCGGGCAGCCATCGCAATCAGCTTGCCGACCCCGTCGACATCGATGCTGACGAACGGATCCTTGGCATAGATGCCCTTGTCGATGTAGCTGCCAAGGAACCGTCCGGCATCGTCCCGGCTGATTCCCAGCGTGGTCTGGGTAAGATCGTTGGTGCCGAACGAGAAGAACTCGCCAACCGCGGCGATTTCGTCCGCCACCAGCGCGGCGCGGGGCAATTCGATCATGGTCCCGACGGTGAATTCAACCGTCAATCCCTGCTCCGCGAAGACCGCTTCCGACACCCCGATCACAGTCTGCTTGAGCATGTCGAGTTCGCGGGCCGTGCCGACGAGGGGGATCATGATTTCCGGCACGACCGGTTGGCCGGTCTCCCGGCTCACCGCGCAGGCCGCTTCGAAGATTGCGCGGGCCTGCATCTCGTAGATTTCCGGATAGACCACGCCCAGGCGGCAGCCGCGGTGGCCGAGCATCGGATTGGACTCGGCCAATTCCTCGGCCCGGCGTCTGAGCTGATCCACGCCGATGCCGACGGCGGCGGACAGCTCGGTGAATTCCGATTCGGAATGGGGAAGAAACTCATGGAGTGGGGGATCGAGCAGCCGCACCGTGACGGGAAGCCCCTGCATGATCTCGAAAATCCGGGCGAAATCGCTACGCTGTTCGGGCAACAACAGATCGAGCGCGACGAGCCGCTCAGCCACATTCGCGGCCAGGATCATCTGGCGCATGAAGTTGATGCGTTCGCCGTCGAAAAACATGTGTTCGGTGCGGCACAGACCGATGCCTTCCGCTCCGAACTGGCGGGCGACTTCGCAATCGGCCGGGGTTTCGGCATTGGTGCGCACATTCATGCGGCGATGCCGATCGGCCCAGGCCATCACCGTCGCAAATTCGCGGTCAAGCTCAGGCATCACGGTTGGCAGGGCGCCCTGGAAAATCTCGCCGGTGCTGCCATCGATCGTGATCAGGTCACCTTCGGCGATGTGCACGCCACCAATCTCCGCTGATCGCGCCTGGTAATCGATCGACAGGCTGGACGCCCCCGAGACGCAAGGGCGCCCCATGCCCCGCGCGACGACCGCCGCATGGCTGGTCATGCCGCCCCTGGCAGTCAGAATTCCGCGAGCGACATGCATGCCATGGATGTCGTCTGGCGAAGTTTCCTGCCGGACCAGGATGACGCTTTCACCCAGTTCGGCGCGCACCGCAGCCGTATCGGCGTCGAACACGACCGCGCCCGATGCAGCCCCCGGCGAAGCCGGAAGCCCCGATCCCAGCAGGGTCCGTGGCGCGTCGGGATCGATCGTGGGATGCAGAAGCTGATCGAGCGAGGCCGGATCGATCCGCCTGATCGCCGCTTCCTCGGCGATCAGGCCTTCCTCGACCATATCGACGGCGATCTTCAGCGCGGCTTTGGCCGTGCGCTTTCCGGAGCGGGTCTGCAGGATATAGAGCTTGCCGCGCTCGACCGTGAATTCGATGTCCTGCATGTCCTGATAGTGCAGCTCGAGCAGCTCGAACAGGCGGGCGAGCTCCGTGAAGACCGCGGGCATCGCCTCTTCCATCGACGGCAGCTTGGCACCGGCGGCCGTGCGGGCTGCGAGCGTCAGATATTGCGGCGTCCGGATCCCGGCGACCACATCCTCGCCCTGGGCGTTGACCAGCCATTCTCCGTAATAGGCCTTGTCCCCGGTTGCCGGATTGCGGGTGAAGGCGACGCCCGTCGCGCTGGTTTCGCCGAGATTGCCGAATACCATCGCCTGGACGTTGACCGCCGTTCCCCATTCGCCAGGGATGCCGTTGAGGCGGCGATAGACCTTGGCGCGATCGGATTCCCAGGATTCGAATACAGCAGCGATTGCGGAAGCAAGCTGCTCGTCGACGTCCTGCGGAAAGGGAGCGCCGCGTTCGGCCTCGACGATGCCGAAGAACTCGCCGATCAAGTCACGAAGATCGGCGGCGCACAGGTCCACGTCCTGCGAGACGCCGCGATCTTCCTTGGCCTTTTCCAGCGCGTCCTCGAACCGCGCGTGATCGATCCCGAGCACAACGCTCGCGTACATCTGGACGAAGCGGCGATAGCTGTCCCAGGCAAACCGCTCGTCGCCAGACGAAGCAGCCAAGCCACGCACCGTTTGGTCGTTGAGGCCCAGGTTGAGGATCGTGTCCATCATGCCCGGCATCGAGACCCGGGCGCCGGAACGAACCGATACCAGCAAGGGATCGCGCCGATCGCCGAACCTCTTGCCCACCGTGCGCTCGATATGGGTCAGCGCCGACCTGACTTCGCCATCGAGGCGCGCGGACTGGCTGTGGCGATCGCGCAGGAAATGAAGGCATTCTTCGGTTGTGATGGTGAAGCCGGGTGGGACAGGCAACCCGATCCGCGCCATCTCGCCGAGATTGGCGCCTTTGCCGCCCACTACCGCCTTGTCGCGGGCGCGCGCGTCATCATGGGCAATGCCGGGGCCGAACGTGTAGACGGTTTTCATTTGCTGCTAGTTTCCCCGCGGAATGTGCCGCTCTTGCCAAACATGTCCCCGGGCATGCCGCGCCTTGCCGCCACACGGGCGGCAAGGCGGCTGGCGAACACGGTCCTTACATCCGGAGGATGGCCTTGATCGCGCTGCCAGTTTTTTCGGTGTCTTCGACAGCCTGGTTGATCTGATCGAAATCGTAGAACGAGCAGAGCTTCTCGAATGGGAACAGGCCGGCCTTCTGCATCGCGATCAGCTGCGGGATGAACACCTGCGGCGTGCTGGAGCCTTCCACTACCCCGCGCAGCTTGCGACCGAACAGGATGTTGTTCATATCAAGCGAAAATTCGGTGCCCAGCTTGGCGCCGCCCACGACTGCGGTTTCCCCCAAGTTGTGGGTGCTTTCGACCGCCGAACGCAGCACTTGCGGGATCGCGGTCGTATCCATCGCATAGTCGGTGCCGCCACCGGTCATCGCAACAATCGCTTCCTGGGCATTGGTGGTCGAAGCGTCGATGACATCCGTTGCGCCGAGTTCGCGGGCGACTTCGAGCCGAGCCGGATTGCGATCGACCGCGATGATCTTGAGACAGCCCGACGACTTGGCGGCCATCAGCGCGCTGAGACCGACCGAGCCGACGCCGAAGATCGCGATCGACGAACCCGGAGCCGGTTGCAGCGAATTGAGGATTGCTCCCGCGCCGGTCTGGATGCCGCAGCCCAGCGGGCCGAGCAATTCGATCTGCGCGTCGTCGGCAACCTTGACGCAATTGTTTTCGCTCGCGATCGAGTAGGTCGCGAACGAGGACTGGCCGAAGAAGCAGGCGTTCACGTCCTCGCCGTTGCGCGTGATCGGGGTCGATCCGTCGAGCCTGCGGCCCATGAAATTGAGCGGGAACAGGCTGGGGCAATAGGCCTGATGCCCCTTGAGGCATGACGGGCAGGTGCCGCAGTAGCTGAACGACAGGACCACCTTGTCACCTGGCTTGACAGTGGAAACCCCGCGTCCGACCTTTTCGACGACGCCCGCGCCCTCGTGGCCGAGTACAGCCGGCAGCGGGGTCGGGTAGTACTGGTCGCGGACAGTCAGGTCGGTGTGACACATGCCCGCCGCAGCAACCTTTACCAGCACCTCACCATCGCGCGGGTCTTCGATCGATACATTATCGAGGACGAATTCTCCGCCTTGACGTTCGATGATAGCGGCGTAGGCTTCCATGCATAATCTCCCGGCTTTGCGCCAAATCGCGCGTTATTAGCAAAAGAAATACAGATTCTTGTCTTGCGTGACTCTCGCATCGAGGATAAGTTTTCGCCGGAAGACCTTGAAACCATTGCCGTCCTGGCGCAACTTGTCTTCACGCCCCAATGTATGCACCGTGACTTCAGTCTGGCGGCGGTTGCGGTAGACAAGGATGTTCGACAGGACGTCCAATTCGCCGTTTTCGGCTTCAAAGGCTTCGACATTCGACACGAAGTACCGGATTTTGGATGGCGGATCCTCCATCCAGACCTGACCTGAATAAAGCCGTTCGACACGCTGCTTGAGCTCTTCGAAGTCGTCGTTGTAAATTGCCGCATCGTCTGGCGTTGGGTCCGGGCGCCGGTCTCTCACGAAGCGCTGTTCGTAAATCGGCATCCAGTAATGGATGTCTTCGGCGACCATTCCGTGCAGCCATTCCCGGTACTGCCCGGTCTGCAACAGTCTGACCTCGGCACGATAGTGCGCTTCGACGGCGTAGTGCACATCCGGCGTCACCGGAACTTGTTCGGTCGACATGTTCTCTCCGTAGTTGTCGATATTTGGACCGGCTCTGGCGATCATTCGGCCGCGTTGAGCTTTTCGTTCCAGAAATTGCGATTCGTGAAGACCGAATCCCAATTGTCGTCGTTTGCCTTCACGCTCGCCCAATCGGGGGCATCGATCATTTCCTTCCAGAACCGGTAGAAGCCCCGGTAGGATGTCTCGCCAATGAAGCTGATGCCGACGATTCCGGGATAAACCGGATGCGGTCCTTCGTAGCCGACGCCCATGGTCGAATTCATCATGCCGTCACGCGTGATCACGCCACGGTTCACGTAGGTTGCCGAAGACATGTTTTCGCCGTCGTCGCTTTCCAGCGTCCCGGCGGTTCCGAATGTTCTCGTCGCTTCGCGCTGTATCGCACTCTTGGTAGCGGGATCGGCATCGCTCGGCACCATGGTATAGGTCCATACTTCAATCTCGTGCGGCCCGCGTGGATGCCAGATTTTGAAGGTGTTGGTGCCATACAGGAACGAGCAATTGGGGAAGATCGCGCCGTTCCAGTGCCCGACATAAAGCCGTTCGCGATCCGCGCCAAACTTGCGGCGCACCTCGCCGCGGGTGTCCTCAAGATATTTGTTCCAGCCGTCGCCCTTTCGGTGGATCGCAGCCGCCGCGTTGTCGATCACCCCAAAGCCATGACCATGCCGGGTCGTGAACTGCAATCCAAGATCGTCGAAGGGAATGTCCGCGCGGTTGCCGGCCAGTCCCGCCAACGGACCACCGATCTGACCAAGCGCCGCCGCATGGGTCCATCCGACATGATATCCGTCGCCGACAAAATTTTCGACCGGCACTTTCCAGTTGCAGTGAAGCAGGCTCTTCATCGGCGGACCGAGCAGTTCCAGCCCAGCGCCCCCTCCTTCCCAGATGGTGTCGAGATAAAAACGGAATTCGCCCAGGTAGTCTTCAAGGCTTGGCGCTTCGGGATCATGGCAACCGAAAATGAAACCCTTGTAGGTTTCGACCCGAACAGACTTCGCCGCCAGCTCTTGCTTATCGAGTTTGTTGTGGTAACAGCGCGACTCGAGTGGGACATCGACCAACGATCCATCCTGCCCGTACACCCAGCCGTGATAATTGCAGACGAACGCCTTGGCGTTACCGCTGTCGGCGTGGCAAATCTGGTTGCCGCGGTGCGTGCACGAATTGATAAAGGCGCGGAAGGTCCCGTCGCTCTGGTGCGAAAGGATGATCTTGTCCTCGGCCATATAAGTCGTGATGAAGTCGCCCGGCTTCGGGAGAAGCGATTTGTGGCCGAGCATCAACCATGCCCGGGAAAAAATCCGCTCTATTTCAAGATCATAAACGTCTCTGTCCCAGAACACCTGACGGGACTGGCTAGCATTGACAGTGTCTACGAGTGTGGTGTCGCCGCTCATGGCTCTCTCCGGTTTTCACGACCTGCGATTGTCTTCGGCAGATTCGTGCATTAGGGGCAATACGATGCACGATATGCAAAAAGCCGATACTGCGCAAGTGGGATTGAGACAGCCGGAACGCTCGTTCTGATGGGTGCTGCCAACGGTTATCCAGGCTGGCGGCATGCCCCGCGTTACCTGTGGAATTCACCATTCTTGCTGCTTTCGCTTGCTTCGCTGTTCTGGGCCTTGAACCCCATCGTCGGCCGGGCGGCGCGCGACTTGCTTTCTCCCCTGTCGCTGGCCTTTTGGCGTTGGGTGGTCGCGTTGCTGTTCGTTCTGCCCTTTGCCTGGCGGCACGTCGTGGCCGATCGTCGGTTCCTGCGCGAGTCCTGGCGCCTGCTGGCGGTGCTGGGCGTGTTCGGCGTGGGGGTGTTCGCCTTTATCGTTTACTGGAGCCTGCAACTCACCACAGCCACCAACAGCCTGCTGCTGCAATCGACGATGCCGATCATGACTCTGGTCATGCCGAGCATTCTGTTCGGGGAGCGGATCAGACCGCTGCTGGTTTCCAGTGCGGGGCTGTCTTTTACCGGAGTCGTCTGGATAGTGACCAGAGGGCAGCCTTTCGCGTTGCATCTTGGCGGGCTCAACCATGGCGACTTGCTCGCCCTGACCGGGGTCTTCCTTTACTCGGCCTACGCGACGTTCTTGCGCAAGGTGCCCGCCATACACCACATCAGTCTGCTCGCGGTGCTGTTCGCGGTCGGCATGGGAACGCTGGCTGTACCTTACCTGGTCAGCCTGGCCGATAGCGGGGTCGCCACGCCACAAATTGAAGTGATTGGCGCGGTGCTCTATGTCGGCATCTTTCCCTCGCTGATTGCCTATGCGTTCTTCAACCGCGCGGTAGTCCTGATCGGTTCAGTAAGAGCCGGCGTCTACATGAACCTGCCCACAGTGTTCGGTGTTTTTCTGGCGGTGCTGCTGTTGGGAGAGAGACTTGAAACCTATCACATGGTCGGAGCGGCCATTGTGGTGGCCGCGATATTCGTTTCGCGCCGAGTAGCGGCGGGGCAGACAGAAAAGTGGGGAGAGCGGAAACCATGAGTGATGAGACCGGGGCGGTGGCCTACGATGGCGCAGTGCGGTGGGCTGCGGGGCGCCCTGACCAATTCTGGCTCGAGGCCGCAAAGGCGATCGACTGGGTCGAAAATCCGCCGCGCGCCCACGACCAAAGCATGGGCTGGTTTCCCGAAGGCATCCTGAACACATGCCACAATTGCCTCGACCGGCATGTCCAGGCCGGACGCGGCGATGCGCTGGCGCTTGCCTATGACAGCCCGGTAACCGGAACCATCCGCCATTACACCTACCGCGAACTGCTGTACGAAACCGAACGTACGGCGGCGATGCTGGCGAGCCTCGGCGCGGAAAAGGGGGATCGGGTAATACTCTACATGCCGATGATCCCCGAGACGGTTTTCGCGATGCTGGCTTGCGCGCGGCTCGGTGTGATCCATTCCGTTGTGTTCGGCGGGTTCGCCCCACCCGAACTGGCCAAGCGGATCGACGATGCCACCCCCAAACTGGTGCTCACCGCTTCGTGCGGAATCGAGGGCAGCCGCACCATTGCCTACAAGCCGTTGGTCGACGAAGCGCTGGTCCTTGCCGCCCACTCGGTCGAGCATGTCGTCCTGGTCCAGCGCGAACAGCTAACCGCGGACTTGATGCCCGTCCGAGACATTGACTGGCACGATCTGCAGCGCCGGACCGCGGATCAGCCGGTGCCTCCGTGCGTTCCTCTAGCCTCCGGCGAGCCGCTCTACATCCTCTACACCTCGGGCACCACCGGAACGCCCAAAGGGGTGGTGCGCGACAATGGCGGACACGCCGTGGCCCTGGCCTGGTCGATGGCCAACATTTACGGCATCGGGGCAGGGGACACGTTTTGGGCAGCCTCGGACGTCGGTTGGGTGGTGGGGCATAGCTACATCGTCTATGGCCCGCTGCTAGTTGGGGCCACGACCGTACTGTTCGAAGGCAAGCCCGTCGGCACACCCGATCCCGGCACCTTTTGGCGAACCATCGTGCGGCATAAAGTCAAGAGTTTCTTCACTGCGCCGACCGCCATCCGGGCGATCCGCAAGGAAGATCCCGATGCCCGGTTCCTGAAGGAGATTGGCACCGGAGCGTGCCGCGCGGTGTTTCTGGCCGGAGAACGCGCGGACCCGGAAACGATCGCGTGGCTGGAGCGGTTAAGCGGTTTGCCGGTGATCGATCACTGGTGGCAGACCGAGCTTGGCTGGCCGGCCATCGCTTCATGCTTCGCGATGGGGGACCTGCGCCGCAAGCCTGGCAGCGCTGGCTTTCCGGTGCCTGGTTACCAGTTCGCCATCCTCGATGACGATGGACTTGCTCTGCCCGACGGGGCAAGCGGCAATGTCGTTATCGAAACCCCGCTGCCGCCCGGCACCTTCCGTTCGCTGTGGAACAATGACGCGACGTTCGTCCGGAATTTCGAAACGTTCCCTGGATACTACGAAACCGGTGATGCAGGCTTCCGCGACAGGGACGGCTTCGTGCACATCATGGGGCGAACCGACGACATCATCAACATCGCTGGTCATCGACTTTCGACCGGACAGATGGAAGAAATCGTGGCTCGACAGCCGGGGGTCGCCGAATGCGCCGTTGTCGGTGCGCACGATGACCTCAAAGGTATGGTGCCGGTTGCCTTCGTCACCCCGCAAGCCGGCTATGCGACGGACAAGAGCCTTGTCGAGCGCTCAGTCCTTTCCGTGCGCAGCGAACTGGGGGCTATCGCGGCGCTGAAGGCAGTTCTGGTCGTCGAACAATTGCCCAAGACCCGTTCTGGCAAGATCTTGCGTAGCCTGCTCCGTAAGATCGTTAACCGCGAACCCTTCGATATCCCCGCGACAATTGACGAGCCAGAAACGCCGGCCAAGATTGCGGCGGTTTATCGGGAAGAATTGGGACTTAACAACCATCATCTATAAAATCCCGGTATGTGATTGACCTGTATTGATATTCTTCGACCTTTTAAGGTTTTAGTCCGACAAGGCCATCGTCAGCGGGCGATTACAGGAGTTCCAGCCAAGGTCAGGTTCAGGTAAAAAATGTTCTGGAAGATGGCAGGGGGATTTGATGATACGACCGGTTTTGATGCATTTGCGGGCCATTATTCGTCGAGATCGAACGCCAGATACGCTTTCCTTGCAGTGGCGGTCGTCACCCCTAGCTTGATGGCTGCCGTTATCACCGACAGCTGCCTCATCGGCGTCGATTCCAAACGCTTCTAGGGCTGATCTGTGATTTGTGATCGCTGGCGGTTTGTCCCTTGAGGGTTCCAAACGGTCTGTCCGCACTCGCCGGCCGAAGGGCTGGTGGTGCTGTATCGGGCCTCACAAGGCCGGACGTTGCATTGACTCGAAGCGAGGTTGGAAGCCCATGTGGCAACCTTCGCAGTTCGTCCGTCCCTGCGTTCCCTCGCGGGCACCGCCATCGGGTCAGCTCGAGAGCGTCACCACTGGGCATACTACCTTATCTCAGGCCTCGAACGAGTTTCCGTCGCGCAGCATGGCATCCATGATCATTGCGAGGCGCGGCGCGAGCGCGACACGCGCCTTCCACGGGCCGCGACGTTTGGCGATCTTGAGAGCCCAGCTTTTGAGCGCGAAGCTCTGTTTTGTGCGGGTCAGGATCGTGTTGGCCGCCTCGTAGACCAGCTTGCTGACCGTTCCGTCACCTTGTTTGGTGATCCTCCCGGTCCAGCCGAGGTCGCCAGATTGATGGTGACGCCGAAGATGCACCGGCCGTCAGTGATTGTTTGAAGCGGTTTGCTTTATAGACAGCGGCCGCGAACGCAGCCGATGTCTGCACGCCCAAGGCATCGAGAACCATCGTCCAGAGCCTCTTCGCGACAGGCGGTTGAACCGGTCGTAGCTCGTCGTCGATGCCCTTGGTCCGAGGGCAGATGTACCAGCAGTAGCCAGACTTCAGAACATGCAGGATGCCCTAGATCACACGACGATCATTCACCCGCCGCGCTCCGGCCTGGTTTCTCGGGAGTTGAGGCTAGATCGCCAGCCAGGGTTCATCCGACAGCCAGAACAAAGAGCGCGACATCAAAAGGGCCCTCCGTCAATCATGGGAACCCTTCGAATCAACCTGCCGACGCAATTTCAAGAGGCTGATTGGGTTTTGGCCCGAGTGAGAGCCAGCCAAAGCTCGACGTCACTGATTCTCTAATCGCAAATCGCGACGAGGGGGGCGATCGAGAGCTACCTAGAAAGCTACCTAGCCGTGGACGTGGCGATCTTTGACCCTGAAGCAGGCTTCTAAATACCTGAAAAAAATTGTGCAGGCACTTGGGCTCGAACCAAGGACCTGCTGATTGAAAGGTAGATTTGGGTCGAACTGCCGTGCTGGCGACAAATCAGGGACCATACGAGCAGCAGATCGGCCTGACGCAGGCCAACATCGTTTCGTCGCAACGTAGCGAGTTTGGGGGTAGTGCTGGGGGTATTTTAAGGGCCAATGGAAAAATAGCGCCTAATAACCAGACGGTTATAAATATCTGATGGTTCCCTCCTCCGCTACCATCCTTCCCGGATAATCCCACGTTTCAATTCATTCGCATGCCGGTGTCGCAAGGCATGGGTTTACATGTGCTTGCTCCTCCCCCTACCACCTCGGGGCGGGGTGAGATCGAGGTATGTGAATGGCCCTTGTGCGGCGATGGCAGGTGGCGCTGCTGGGAATGACCGGCCTTGGAGCCGCGGCTTTCGGATTGATTCGCGCCAATAGACTTCCGCGTCGCCGGGCTTCTTCCGACATTTCGCCTCCCGCTAGGGGCGGGACGACGCTGTCGCGCGTGGCGCAGGAGCGGGCGGCGCGGTATCCGGGGCTTTCGGGTGTGCATCTCGTGCCCGATGCCGTCGATGCCTTCGCGGCGCGCCTGCTGCTGGTCAAGGCGGCCGAACGGACGATTGATCTGCAATACTACATCTGGCACGGCGACCGCACCGGAACCCTGCTGCTGGAAGCCGTGCATGAAGCGGCGCAGCGCGGGGTACGGGTGCGACTGCTGCTCGACGACAACGGGATCGCCGGGCTCGACGGGGTGCTTGCCGCGCTCAATGCCCACCGCAACATCGAGGTGCGCCTCTTCAACCCCTTCCGGATACGCTACCCCAAGGCGATCGGTTTCCTTGTCGACTTCGGGCGCCTCAACCGGCGGATGCACAACAAGAGCTTTACCGTCGATGGCGCGGTCACCATCGTGGGCGGGCGCAACATCGGCGATGAGTACTTCGGCGCGGGCGACGGCGCCCTGTTCGCGGACCTCGACGTCGTCGCGATCGGCCCGGTCGCCCGTGAGGTGGAGGCGGACTTCGAGCGTTACTGGACGAGCGAATCGGCCTATCCGGCGCGGCAGATCCTGCCGATCCTGGGCCGCCGCAAGCGTGCTAAGCTGCGATCGCGCGCCTCGGTGGTGGAGAGCGATGCCTCGGCCCGCCGCTATGTCGAGCGTCTGCGCAGCCTGCCGCTGGTGCAGGATGTGGTCGAAGGCTCGCTCACATTCGAATGGGCCGAGGTGCGGATGATCAGCGACGATCCGGCCAAAGTCGTGCGCGACATCGAATATCGCAATCTGCTGGCCGGCAAGCTCGACGGGGCGATCGGGCGACCGCAGCGAGAGATGACGATCGTGTCGGGCTACTTCGTGCCAGGCGAGCAGGGCACGCGTCAGCTTGCCGATTATGCTCGCTCGGGCGTCAGGGTGACGGTGCTGACCAATGGCTATTCCGCGACCGACGTGGCGTTGGTCCATGCCGGGTATGCGCCCTGGCGCAAGCGGTTGCTGCGCGCGGGTGTGCGATTGTTCGAGACGGCGGCAGAAGTGCGCGGCGTGCCGTCGAAGAAGCAGCGCCGGCAGGGCAATCGTCTCGGCATCGGCAGCCGCCTGCGGCCGACCGGCAGCGGTTCGTTCGCGGCGCTGCGCTCGGGCGCGGCGACGATCCACGCCAAGACGATCACCGCCGACAGGGAGCGGCTGTTCGTCGGTTCGTTCAATTTCGATCCGCGTTCGCTCAGGCTCAATACCGAACTGGGTTTCGTGATCTACAGCGCCGCCCTGGCCGGGCAGGTGGCCGACGCGTTCGAGACCATCGTTCCGGATGCGGCGTACGAAGTTACGCTGGACGCACAGGACCGATTGCACTGGACCAGCGAACAGCGCAGCGCCGCGCGTGAGCCGGGGCTGGGCCTGTTCGACAGCCTCCTGATCGGGTTCGCCTCGCGCCTGCCGATCAGTTGGCTGCTGTGATCAGGGGTAACTCCACATAGCCCATCCGTGCGGACAGAGCTTCGGGGGTACGAGAATCTGGCCGCGCGTTGCCCAGGCCATGGTGGGATCGCACGTGGTTCATGAGCCTATCCCATGGAAATGTGGAGAAATTCACCCTCTGAAAATCATGGAGGAAGGGGTCCGTGCTCGACAAGTCAGGCGCGGCGCGCAATCTGGATGTATTGCACAGGGGTAACCGGGGGGCGCCATGTCGTTCGGAATAGAGGAAATTTACGAGGCCGCCTTCGATCGAACGCGGTTTCCTGAACTGATCGAACGGCTGGGGGCGGCGATGGGAGCGCAGGCCGGTTTTATCGGCTGGAGCGACCCGGACCGGCAGGTCGGATTCCAGTTCCAGTTCGGCAACGACCCGGTCTGGCTTGGCCGTTACGTCGAGACTTATGCGGCGCTGGACGTGCTGCTGCCACATCTCCACGCCATTCCCGAAGGCGAATGCCGCCCGGCCTGGGACCTGATGCAGACGCAGGAAGTGCGCGAGAGCCGGTTCTACCGCGAGTACCTGGCGCCACAGGGGATCGTCGACAACCTGGCGGTGAACCTCATCAAGCGGCCGGGCATCATCGCCAGTCTCGCTCTGCTGCGCCGTGAGCCGGCTGGGCGTTATACAAAGCTGGAATGTGCCAGGCTAGCGGCGCTGGTGCCCCATCTGCGGCGTGCGATTTATATCCAGAGCCATCTCGTGCGGGCGCAGGAGCATGCCGCCGCCGACCGCGCCTTTGCGGGAAGCGCCGGGAGTTCGGTACTGTTGCTCAGCGCCGAGCACCTTCTGCTGGAAGCAGCCCCGGCGCTCATCCCCTTGCTGCACCTGCGCATCGGCGAGCCGATCGGCGAGGGCGTGCTGGGCAACGCGATCGCACGGGCGATCACGCAAGGTGAGCCGGTCGCGGTCGAGGTGGTGCCGGGGGAGGACGCCTCGCCGGTTCGCGTGCTGCTCGAATCGCGGCGGCTGGACACGTCCCGCTTCGGTGACCTTGCGGACGGGCCGGCGGCGTCGTTCGCGGTGCACGTGACGCGCGTGGATCTGCCGCGCGCCATCGCCTTCGACGCCATCGGCAGCCTCTACGGCCTTACTACCACGGAACTGCGGGTGCTGAAGGATGCGGTAGATACCGGCGATCTCACCGCGATCGGTGACCGGCAGGGCATGGCGAGGGCTACTGCGCGCACGCACCTCCATCGCATCTACGAGAAGACGGGGACGCGCAGTTTTGCCGGACTTTCCAGTCTTGTGCACCGTTTCGGGACGATTTCTTCGGGCTGAAAAGATGCAGGGCCTAAACAGATGGTGGATGCGGGGCCGGGGGTTAGCGCCTAAGCATTTGGCGGAGGGCATCAGGGGGTGTCCGAAAGCGAAATGGTGGGTTCCATGATGAACGTGCCGTCGATGCGAGCCGGTTCGAGTGGGGGCACTGGGGCTGGTTCCGAGACCGGGTCCGCGTGGCCGGGAGAGTCTTCTCCGCGCTATTTTCCCGATGATCCCGCCGTGTCTGCGGCTCGCCGGTTCGAGGCGTTCGAAGGCGTGCTGATGGCGGCGGCGCTGCTGGCCGCAGCGGGCATGTTCATGGCGGCGGCAAGCAATACTTATTCGATCACGGGTAGTGCCTCTGCAGCGACGGGCGTTTCTTCCGAATTGCCGTCGGACCCGACCATCGGCGGGCGGTTGCTGGTGGCACAGGATCTCGTCGCGGACCGGGAGACGGCGGGGCTGGAGCGGGCGATCGGACTGCTCGAGGGAGTGACGGCCCAGGCGCCCGGGTTCGCGCCGGGCCATGCCGGCCTTGCCGAAGCGCTGATTCTCTCGCGAGAGTTCGGCGGCAGGAACGACGCCGATGCATTTCGGCAGGCGCGGGAAGCGGCATCGGCGGCGGTGCGGCTCGATCCCGACCTCGCTTCGGGCCATCGCCTGCTGGGCTTCATCGCCTATTGGCGAGACCACGATTTCGCGCAGGCGCAAAGGCGTTTCGCCCGCGCGCTCGCACTCGATCCAGACGATGTGCTGTCGCACTTCTGGTACGGCAATATCCTCAGCGACCATGGCGACCATGGAGCGGCGCTGGCGCAACTGGAGCGCGCGGCGGTACTGGAGCCCGGCTCCCTGCCGATCCGTACCGACCTGGCCTGGGCGCGGTGGTCGGCGGGACAGGACGCGATCGGTGTCGCGACGCTGAAAGACATCGCTGCGTCTCATCCCGAGTTTCCGGTCGCGCAGGACTGCCTGGCGGTGATCGCGCTAGTCGATGGCGACCACGCGGGTTACGTCCGCCACTTCACCCGGTTCGCCCGTTCGCGTGCGGATGCGCGGTTGCTGGCGAAGGCTGGCGAGTTGACCCATGCGGGGCAGGGACGGCTGCTTGACGTGGTCTACGAACAGGCGCTGGCGGATGTAGCGGATGGATCGCGCAGCCGGGCGTGGCCGGTGCTCGTCGCGTCGCTGCGGGGGGAGCGGGCATCGGTGGTCAGCCTCCTGCAGGCGGCCGACCGGGCGAACGAGGCCTGGGGCGACGCGGCGTTGATCCCGCGGATTCGCGCCGCATGGAAAGGCGATCCCGAAGTTGCCGCGATGATCGACCGGCGCGTGAGCGCGAACGCGGTGCGCCTAGCTTCCCGTTGAGGGGACCTGCCCACCGAGGGCCTGATAGACCTGCACTTGCGCGACCAGCCGGTTGTAGCGGTTCTGGATGAGGCTGCTACGCGCGC
Organism: Novosphingobium sp. HR1a; assembly: GCF_015594425.1. Classification (NCBI taxonomy): domain Bacteria; kingdom Pseudomonadati; phylum Pseudomonadota; class Alphaproteobacteria; order Sphingomonadales; family Sphingomonadaceae; genus Novosphingobium; species Novosphingobium sp. HR1a. The sequence continues at coordinate 5,553 of NZ_JABXWS010000041.1, read as the reverse complement.
TGCGGGCACGCTCCTGCGCGTCGAGCCAGGAGCGCAGGGGGATGAGCCCTGCGCGGTACTGCCGCTCGTACAGGGCCTCGGCGTCGACGGCGGCATCGAAGTTCTGCGCCGCGAACTGAGCCTGCCGGATGTACTGGTCGCGCGCCGAGAGCGAGACCTGCGTGTCGCGCAGGGCATCGTAGAACGTCTGGCGGAAGTCCTGCACGGCGATGTCGTAGTCGGCACGCGCGACGCCGGTGGCGAGGCGCACCTTGGCCGGGTTCAGCTCCGCCAGCGACAGCGCGCCGCCGAGGCTCGCGACCGGGTTGGTGAAGAACTTGAGCAGCGAGGAACTGGCCGTGCCGAGCGCGCCGGTCAGGCTGAAGCTGGGGTAATAGCTCGCGACCGTTGCGTCACTCGTCGCCAGCGTGGAGCGCAGGCGCAGTTCGGCGGCGGCAAGGTCCGGGCGGTTGGCTAGCAGCGAAGCGGGGACGCCCGCAGCGATGGCGGGGAGATCGGCCTGGGGCAGCGCTTGCGGTTCCGGTCCTTCGTAGTCCTGCCGGGCGAGCAGCGCGGCGATCGTCTTGAGCGCTTCGACGCGGGCCTGCACCAGCTGCGTTTGCGAGGACTCCTGCGACGCGACGGTCTGCTGCGCGTCGCGCAGTTCGAGGCGGGAGACGGCGCCCGCATCGTATTGTCGCTGCACCAGTTCCAGCGCCCGGCGTACATAGGCAAGGCTCTGTTCACCCAGCGCGATCTGCTCGTTGGCATAGGCGAGCTGCCACCATGCCTGAACCGTGGTGCTGACGAGTGCGAGGCGGGTTTCGGCAAGGTCCTGCGCGGTGGCCTGCGCTTCCCAGCGGGCGGCGTCGGCCTGCGCATCGAGGCGGCCGAACAGGTCGATCTCCCAGGAGGCGCCAAGGGTGGCGGAACTGCTCTTGCTCCACGCCGAGCCGCCTTCCAGCGCCTTGGACGCGTCCGACGAGGCATTGGCCGACAGGCTTGGCAACAATGCCTGCCGTGCGAGGTCCGACGACAGCTTCGCGCGCTTGAGGCGCAGGCCTGCCGCAGCAAGGTTGGCGTTATCGGCGAGGACCCGGTCGACGAGCGCGGTCAGCGCGGCATCGTCGAACTCGTTCCACCACGGTGCGCCGACCTTCTGCGGCGCGCCGAGCACGCCCGCATCCCAGTTCGCGGCGACCGGCACGGCGGGCGCAGCATAGTGCGAGCGGACCACGCCGCCGCAGCCTGCGGTCAGCGGCAACAGGGCCAGCGCGGCAAGGAGGTGAGGGCGCATCGTCAGTCTCTCGAAAGGGCGTCGACCGGATCGAGCCGGGCCGCACGGCGCGCGGGCAGGAAGCCGAACACGACGCCGATGAGGGTGGAACAGGCGAAGGCGGCGACGATCGACGTGGTCGAATAGGCCATCGCGAAGTCGGAGGCGAAGTAGGAAAACACCACGCCCAGCGCCAGCGACAGGCCGACGCCGATGACGCCGCCGATCAGGCAGACGAGGATCGCCTCGATCAGGAACTGCTGGAGGATGTCGGACTGGCGCGCGCCCACCGCCATGCGCACGCCGATTTCGGCGGTGCGTTCGGTGACAGAGACCAGCATGATGTTCATCACCCCGATGCCGCCGACGACCAGCGAGATCACCGCGATCGCGGCGACGAGGAGGGTCATCGTCTGCGTGGCGCTGGTGATCGTGGCGCGGATGTCGTCGGAGTTGCTGATGAAGAAATCGACGATGCCGTGCCGCTGGGTCAGGAGCTGCGTCACGGCGTCTTGCGCCGCCGAGGTCGAGACATTGTCGCTGATGCGCACGGTGATGCTGGAGACGTAGCTCTGGCCCAGCATCCGGCTCATCGCGGTGGTGTAGGGGATATAGGCGGTCAGGCTGTCGCTGCCGCCGAAGCCCTGTTGCTGGGTGCCGACGATGCCGACGATGCGCACGGGAACCTTGCCGAGCAGCACGACTTTGCCGAGCGGGTCCTCGCCATCGGGGAACAGGGTCTTCTGCGTGTTCTCGTCGATCACCGCGTCCTGCGCCAGTTCGCGCACCGCCTGCGTATCGAACAGACTGCCGGAATTGAGCGTCAGGCCGCGCACGCGGAAGTAGTCGGCGCCGACGCCGCTGACTTGCGCGGTGGCGGCGACATTGCGGTAGCGTGCGGTGACGCTGGTGGAGACGCTGGGCGTCACGCTGTCGATGTAGGAGAGCTGGCCGAGCGCCTCGGCGTCGCTGTCCTTGAGAGTCTGGATCTTGCCCGATCGCATGTCACCGAAGCTCTTGCCCGGATAGACGGTGAGCGTGCTGGTTCCGAGTCCGGATATGTCGGAAAGGATCTTGGCCTGCGACCCGTTGCCCAGCGCCACCACCGAGACCACCGAGGCGATGCCGATGATGATGCCCAGCATCGTCAGGAAGGTGCGCAGCTTGTGCGCCGACATGGCGAGCACGGCCATGCGGAACGCCTCGCGGAAGCGGTCGGCAAGCTGGCCGAAGCCGCTGGCGCCGGTCGGCGGTGGGGCGAGGGCGGGCGCGGTCTTGGGTTCGGAGGTGCGGCGATCGTCGATGATTGCGCCGTCGCGGATCTCGATGATGCGCTCGGCGTGCTCCGCGACGTGCATGTCGTGCGTGACGATGATGACGGTGTGGCCCTCGGCGTGAAGTTCGCCGAGGATCGCCATGACTTCCACGCCGCTGGCGGAATCGAGCGCGCCGGTGGGTTCGTCGGCGAAGATCACCTCGCCGCCGTTCATCAGCGCGCGCGCGATCGAGACACGCTGCTGCTGGCCGCCCGAAAGCTGGCCCGGCCGGTGTCCCGTCCGCTCGCCGAGGCCCAGGCGGGACAGGATCTGTGCCGCGCGCGACGCACGTTCGCCGCGCGGCTTGCCCGCATAGATCGCGGGCACCTCGACGTTGCCGAGCGCCGAGAGGTCGGTCAGCAGGTGATAGCGCTGGAAGATGAAGCCGAAGTGCTCGCGGCGCAGCGCGGCCAGTTCGTCGGGTTCCAGTTTTGCGGTGTCGCGGCCGTTGACCCGGTACGATCCCGAGGTCGCCCGGTCGAGGCAGCCCAGGATGTTCATCAGGGTGGACTTGCCCGAACCGGACTGGCCGACGATGGCGACCATCTCGCCGGCCTCGATGGTCAGGTCGATGTCCTTGAGCGCCGCGAAGACGCCGTCACCCGAAGGATACTCGCGCCGGACGTGCGAGAGCGAGAGGAGCGGGGCGGGTTCCATCACCCGCCTCAGAAGCCCGGCGGCCCCATGCGGCGGCGACCGCTCGTTCCGCTATCGGCCTTGGCCTCGCCGATGACGACGTTCTCGCCTTCCTTGAGGCCGGACAGGACCTCGACGTTGACGTTGTTGTTGAGGCCGATCCTGACCTTGCGGCTTTCGATTGTCCCGTCTTCTGTCTTCACGCGGACGGCATAGGCGCCGTTCTTGTCCTTCGTGCCGAGCGCGGTGGCGGGGATCGTCAGCGCATTGGCGCGGCGGTCGAGGACGATGGTGACCTTGGCGGTCATCAGCGCGCGCAGGCGGTTGTCCTCGTTGGGCACCTCGAACAGCGCGTTGTAATAGATCGCGGTGCTGGAGGACGAACTGCTCGACGAGGAACTGCTGGAACTGGAGCTGACTTCATCGACGATAGATTCCGGCGCCGGTTCGATCATGCGCAGTTTGGCCTCGTAGCGCTTGTCGGGATCGCCGAGGATGGTGAAGTAGACCGGCAGGTCGGGCTTCACGTTGATGACGTCGGCTTCCGAGACCTCGGCCTTGATCGTCATCACGTCCAGCTTGGCAAGGATCACGATAGTCGGCGCCGACTGGTTGGCGTTGACGGTCTGGCCCTGCTTGGTGACGACGGCGACGACGACGCCGTCCATCGGCGCGGTGATCTTGGTGTAGCCCAGTTGCACTTCGGCGGTGTTGACGCTGACGCTGGCGCCGCGGATCTGCGCTTGCAGGGCGTCGTAGCTGGCCTGGGCGGACTGCAGTTCCTGCCGTGCCGTCTCGAAGTCCTGCTGCGATGTCGCCTCGCCGGCGCCAAGCATCTTCTGGCGGTTGAAGGCAAGCTGCGTCCGCGCCAGCGTGGCCTTTGCCGATGCGACCTGCGCCTGCATGTTGGCAAGGTCGGCGCGGGCGGTCTCCAGGCTGTTGGTCTGGGTGCGCGGGTCGATCAGGCCGATGAGGTCGCCCTTGTGGACCACGTCGCCGATCTCGAAGTTCAGTTCGTCGAGGCGGCCGGACACCTGCGCGCCGACGCTGACGAGTTCCTTCGGCTCCAGCGTGCCCGTCGCCTCGACGGTGCGTTCGAGCGCCCCGCGCGCGACCTTGACGGTCGCGACGTCAGGCTCTGCCGGAGCGGCGAGGAACAGCTTCCAGACGAGAAGGAGAACGCACGCGCCGAGTACGACGCCGCCGATCACGATGCGACGAGTGGTGAACATGCTGCTCCGTATGGCTGCTGGAAGGCAGCTTGTAAGCAGGGATTTTGGTAGCAATGTGTAACGGTTGCGCAAATCCTTGCGACAAAGCGCGACTGTGCCGGAGCCGAACGGCCCGGCCGGTCAGCCGAGGTAGGTACCGGAGGGCAGACCCGTCACGCCCGCATCGATCTCGTAGAGCGCGCCGTCGAATTCCGATTCCGGAAGGCCCGTCGCCGCAGAAGTCACGAACATGCGATCGAGGTTCTCCCCGGCGAAGGCGATGTTGGTGATGCGCCTGGCGGGCAGCTCGATCGAGCGGTCGCGGGTGCCGTCGGGGGCGAAGCGGCTGATACGGCCGCCGTCCCAGTGGGCAACCCACAGGAACCCTTCCGCATCGGTGGTCATGCCGTCGGGATAACCGTCGTCCTCGGAGAAGCGGATGAATTCCTGCCGATCACGGGCGCCGCTTGCGTCGAGGGCGAAGCGGTAGATCGTACGGCGTCCGGAATCGGTGTGGTAGAGCCAGTTCCCGCAAGGTGAGAACGCCGGGCCGTTGGTCACGGTGTAGCCGGTGTCGACGACCTGCCATTCGCCCTGCGGCGAGAGGCGGTAGAACGAGCCGGAGACTTCCTCCTCGGCCATGTCCATGGTGCCGCACCAGATGGCGCCGTGGCGGTCGGCCTTGCCGTCGTTCATGCGGTTGCCGGGCAGGTGCGGTTCCGGATCGGAGCGCTCGCCGATGGTCAGCGGATCGAGCGTGATCGCAGCGACGCCGTCGCGGAAACCACCGAGGAAGCCGCCGGAAGCACGCGGAGCCACCCAGCCGAGCGGCGCGGGCATGTCCCAGCGTTCAATGGCGCCGGTGGCCAGCGTCAGCCGGTTGAGGGCGGGGGCGAGGATATCGACCCAGTAGAATGCGCCATCTCGCTCGCACCAGAGCGCGCCTTCGCCGAGGGTGTCGCGCACGTCGCGCTCGATCTTGCGCCAGAGGGTCATTCGCCGTCTCTCCCGGTCGGGGGTGAGGGAGGCCCACCCCGCTGCGACTAGGCAGCAAGCTGCCAAGTCTCACTGCCCCTCCCGCAAGCGGGAGGGGCATCTTCATGTCTCCCCACCCGCTCGCGGGAGGGGTTGGGGG
>NZ_JABXWS010000040.1:0-36863 GCF_015594425.1 Novosphingobium sp. HR1a | reverse complement strand
ACGGGTCTACTTCTTCACGTCCGTCCGTCCCGACCGGCGTCGGCGGGTAGGGGTTGGGGTGGCCTTCGCGGCCTCAGTGGTTGTCGCGCGGCAGGCCCATGGTCTGGGCGATGCGTTGATACTTTTCCGCACCTTCGAGGATCGCGCCGGTATCCATCTGGCCCACGAGGGCGCGCTGGATTTCCTGCCACGGCGTCTGCGAGGCGGGGTACTGGTAACCGCCTGCGGCCTCCAGCTCGGCACGGCGCGTCGCCATCTCCTCGTCGGAGATCAGCACGTCCACTTTGCCTGCCTTGAGGTCCATGCGCACCCGGTCGCCGGTCCGGAGCAGCGCGAGGCCGCCCATCGCCGCCGCTTCCGGCGAGGCGTTGAGGATCGACGGGCTCCCCGAAGTGCCCGACTGGCGGCCGTCGCCGATGCAGGGCAGGGCGCTGACGCCCTCGGTGATGAGGTAGGCGGGCGGGCGCATGTTCACGACTTCAGCCGCGCCGGGGTAACCGATCGGCCCCGCGCCGCGCATGAACATCAGCGTCTCGGGGGTGATGCCGACTGAGGGATCGTCGATGCGGTGGTGGTAGTCCTCGGGACCGTCGAACACCACGGCGGGGCCTTCGAAGGCGTCCGGGTCTTCGGGGTTCGAGAGGTAGCGGTCGCGGAACTCCTTGGAGATCACGCTGGTCTTCATGATCGCCGCGTCGAACAGGTTGCCCGACAGGACGAGGAAGCCCGCTTCCTCGACCAGCGGATCGTCGAAGGTCTTGATGACCTTGGCGTCCTCGATCGTGGCGTCACGGCAGTTGTCGCCGATGGTCTTGCCGTTGACGGTGAGGGCGCTCTCCTGGATCAGTCCCTGGCCGATCAACTGCGCGACGACGGCGGGGACGCCGCCCGCGTGGTAGTAGTCCTCGCCCAGATACTCACCGGCGGGCTGCAGGTTCACCAGCAGCGGGATCTTGTGGCCAAGGCGCTCCCAGTCCTTGAGCGGCAGGTCCACGCCGACGTGGCGGGCGAGGGCTGCCAGGTGGATCGGCGCGTTGGTCGAACCGCCGATCGCGGCGTTGACGACGATCGCGTTGTGGAAGGCGTCGAGGGTCAGGATGTCCGAGGGCTTGAGGTCCTCGCGAACCATGTCGACGATGCGCTTGCCGGTGTGGTAGGCGCATTCCTGGCGGTCGCGGTAAGGCGCGGGGATCGCCGCCGAGCCGGGCAGCATCATGCCCAGCGCCTCGGCCAGCGAGTTCATCGTCGTCGCCGTGCCCATCGTGTTGCAGTAGCCGGTCGAGGGCGCCGAGGAGGCGACGAGCTTGATGAAGCCGTCCGCGTCCAGTTCGCCCGCCGCCATCATCTGACGGCCCTTCCAGACGATCGTGCCCGAACCGGTGCGCTCGCCTTTGTGCCAGCCGTTGAGCATCGGGCCGACCGACAACGCAATGGCGGGGATATTGACGGTCGCGGCGGCCATGAGCATCGCCGGGGTCGTCTTGTCGCAGCCGGTGGTCAGCACCACGCCGTCGAGCGGGTAGCCGTAGAGCGCCTCGACGAGGCCAAGGTACGACAGGTTGCGGTCGAGCCCGGCGGTGGGCCGCTTGCCGGTTTCCTGGATCGGGTGGACCGGGAATTCCAGAGCGATGCCGCCCATCTCGCGGATGCCTTCGCGGATGCGCTCGGCCAGCACGAGGTGGTGGCGATTGCACGGGCTAAGGTCGCTGCCCGACTGGGCGATGCCGATGATCGGCTTGCCCGAACGCAGTTCTTCAAGGCTGAGGCCGAAGTTCAGATATCGCTCCAGGTAGAGCGAGGTCATGTCGATGTTGTCGGGATTGTCGAACCAGGCGCGCGAGCGCAGCTTGGGAGCAGGGGTTTCGGTCATGGTTGTTTTCTTTGGTCCGGTTCAGCGCGGAGAAGTGGTGACGCGGTAGATCATGACATGCCGGTACGGCTTGCCGGGATCGACGCGGGTGCTCGGGAAGTTGGCGTGGTTGGGGCTGTCGGGGAACTTCTGCGGTTCCAGCGCGATGCCGTCGCCCATGCGGTAGAGGTGGCCCTGCTTGCCGATGAAGGTGCCGTCGAGGAAGTTGCCGGAGTAGAACTGGACGCCAGGCTCGGTCGTCAGCAGTTCCAGCACGCGGCCCGAGACGGGGTCTTCTAGGCGGGCGGCGAGTTCGGGGGTCTTGGTCTGGCCCTTGTCGAGCGCGAAGTTGTGATCGAAGCCGCGCCCGTAGACGATCTGCTGGTCGTTGCCGTCGCGCAGGCCCACGGCGACCGGCTTGCCGTTGCGGAAGTCGAACGGCGTGCCCTCGACGGCGCGCAGTTCGCCGGTCGGGATCAGCTTTTCGTTGACGGGAGTGTACTTGCTCGCCGGGAGGGTGAGCACGTTGGTCATCGCATCGCGCTCCGACCCTTCGCCCGCCATATTGAAGATGGCGTGGTTGGTCATGTTGAGCACGGTCGGCTTGTCGGTCGTCGCGTCGAAGACGATCTGCAGGTTGCCGGATTCGTCGAGCGAATAGGTGACCTTCGCCTTCACGGTGCCGGGGTAGCCGGAATCGCCGTCAGGGCTGACCAGCGAGAACACCGCCGTCGCCACCTTGCCCGACTTCACCGATTCGAGCTTCCAGTTCTGCACATCGAAGCCCTTGCCGCCGCCGTGGAGCGACTGGCCGTGGTCGTTGCCGGGAAGCTGGTAGGTCTTGCCATCGAGCGTGAACTTGCCGTCGGCGATGCGGTTGCCGTAGCGGCCGATGGTTGCGCCCCAGAAGTTCGGGCGCGTCTCGAAGTCGGAGAGCTTGTCGTAGGCGACGAGGACGTCGGCGGTCTTGCCGTCGCGATCGGGCGCATTCAGCTTCCACAGCGTCGCGCCGAAGGTCAGGATCGTGGCGGAAACGCCGTTACCTGCCGTCAGCGTCACCGCGGTGACTTCGCTGCCGTTCGACAGCTTGCCCGCGCTCGCCTGCGTCGCTTCGGTGGCCAGCGCGGCATTGGCGCCGAATGCCAGTGCCAGAACCGACGCTGCCGTCGTGATGGCCTTGACCGGATTCCTCATTCCCTTAGCTCCCGCATTTCGGTGAGATTTCGATTCTTGTACGAAGACGCGCCCCATTGACGACGCCGCTTCGCGCATATAGTCCGACAAATAGAAAGAGCGCAAGCCGGTTCACGGTACAAGTGGTCGTCCGGCGTCGCTATCGAGAGGAATGTCATGCCCCCAGTGGTCTCATCCACCGACGCCCCGGTGCTGCACGCCCAGCCCGCAGGCGTGCGCTACGGTCCCGCGCTTACGCTGCTCGCCAGCCTGTTCTTCATGTGGGGCTTCATCACCGTCATCAACAATACGCTGCTGCCGCACCTGCGCAGCGTATTCGAGCTGAGCTACACCCAGACGACACTGATCGAATCGGTATGGTTCATCGCCTACTTCGTGGCCTCGATCCCGTCAGCCAAGCTGATCGAGCGGATCGGCTATCAGAAGTCGCTCGTCGCGGGCCTGCTCATCATGGCTGCAGGCGCATGCGGCATGATGCTGGCAGCGAGCATCCCGTCCTACGGCGTCACGCTCGTCATGCTGTTCGTCATCGCCAGCGGCATCACCCTACTGCAGGTGGCCGCGAACCCCTACGTCGCTGTCGTCGGCAAACCGGAGACCGCGTCCTCGCGCCTCAATCTGGTGCAGGCGCTGAACTCGGCGGGCACGATGCTGGCGCCGCTCTTCGGGGCCTACCTGATCCTCGGTCGTTCCAAGGGTGGCACGGCGACCGCCGGGACCGTCCTGACCGAAGCCGAGCGCATGGCGGACGCCCACTCGGTGATCCTGCCTTACGCGCTCGTCGCCGTGGTGCTGGTGATCCTCGCGGTCATCATCGCCAAGTTCCCGCTGCCCGCTATGGGTTCGGCCGACTCGCGCGCCGCCAAGGAGGAGCGCAAGCACCTCTCGCTCTGGAACCACCGCAACCTGGTGTTCGGCGTGCCCGCGATCTTCATCTATCTGATCGCGGAAATCGGCGTCGCCAACCTCTTCGTGAACTTCGTCAGCCAGCCTGACATCGCCAACCTGACGCATGAGCAGGCCGGCAAGTACCTGTCGTTCCTGTGGGGCGGCATGATGGTCGGTCGCTTCGCCGGGTCGCTGGTCATGCAGCGCTTCGACGCGGGCAAGGTGCTGGCATTCTTCTCGATCGGGGCCTTCGCGGTGATGATGGTGACGGTGTTCGCCCACGGCGAAGTGGCGATGTGGTCGCTGATCCTCGTCGGCCTGTTCCACTCGATCATGTTCCCGACCATCTTCACCCTCGGCATCAAGGGCCTCGGCCCGCTGACCGAGGAAGGTTCCGGCCTGCTCGTCATGGCGATCGCAGGTGGCGCTCTGGTCGTGGTGCAGGGCTGGCTGGCCGACAACTACGGCCTGCAGACCTCGTTCCTGCTGACGGCGGCTTGCGAACTCTACGTGCTGTTTTACGCCCTGTGGGGCAGCAAGCCGACCAACGCGGTGCCGCCGCCGGAAGCGACTTTCGAATAACGCTTCAGGCACGCAAAAAAGCCCCGGCGAGAGATCGTCGGGGCTTTTTTTGTTTAAGAAGCAAGAGGAAGTCGCAGGGGTTTACCACCCCTGCACCCCGTGGACTTGGCGACGAGGTGCGCGCAGCAGTCTCGGTGCTCTATTGCGCCGCAGGCTATTCAGTCTCCCGGCTCACCCTCGTGGATGAGGAGGCGGCGCGCGTGACCTCGACGATATACGGGGTGCAGGGATGGTAAACCCCTGCGAATTCCCCTTGTTCAATCTTCCATCGAGCTACGCGTATCTTCCAGAGCCAGATCCACCAGCACGTTCATCGCCTCCGCAGCAGCAGCAGCATCCCCTGCGGCGATCGCGTCGTAGACCTTGACGTGATCCGGGATCGGATTGCGCGGCAGGGCGCGGGCGCGTTGCTTGAACTGCGTGGTCCAGTTCACTGCCGCGCCGATCGAGGCGCTGAGGGTCAGAAGCGCGTCGTTGCGCGTCGCCTGAAGGATGGCCTTGTGAAAGTCGCGGTCAGCGGCGCGTCCGGCCTCGGTGGTGAGGGTATGGCGGCGCATGGCGGTGAGGGCGTCCTTCATCGCTTTCAGGTCGGCCTTATCTCGGCGTTGGGCGGCGAGGCGGGCAGCGGCGGGTTCGACGATGGCGCGCAGTTCGAACAGGCTGCGGACGAATTCGATGTCGGGCTCGCCTGCGAAGGCCCAGCCGAGCACTTCGGGGTCGAGCAGGTTCCAGCGATCACGCGGGAGGACGCGCGTGCCGGCCTTGGGGCGGCTCGCGACGAGGCCCTTGGCGGTGAGCACCTGGATCGCCTCGCGGTAGGCGCTCCGGGAGACCTGCAGTTCCTCGGCGAAGGCGACTTCGCCCGACAGAATGTCGCCGGGAGCATATTTGCCTGACAAGATGGCGGTGCCGAGCTTGTGTGCAATGGCTCCGTGCAGTCTGCGGCCGGGGCCTCGGGCTTCCTCGCCCTGTTTGATGTTTTCGTCGGCGGTCGTCAAATCGGCATCTGGCACAGGTATGGGCTCCTCCGGGAGCGAAACTAACAGCGGTTTGCACGAGAAGGAACGACAAACATTGCGTTTCGCTCGCACAGGAAATATGTCGGAGTAAATAGGGAGTGCCCAATGACTGAATTTCGTTCCATCGTCGCCGCTACCGGTGAGCCTCAGGGTGAGCCGCTCGCCATCAGCACCACCGCCGATGTGGCCGCTGCCTGCGCCGCCGCGGCTGCTGCGTTCGACACCTACCGTTCCACCGATCGCGAGACGCGCGCTGTGTTCCTCGAGCGAATCGCCGACGAGATCATGGCGATCGGTGAGCCGCTGATCGAAGCCTACATCGCCGAGAGCGGCCTGCCGCGCGGTCGCGGCGAGGGTGAGCGTGGTCGTACCTGCGGCCAGCTGCGCCTGTTCGCCGACGTAGTGCGCAAGGGCCAGTGGCAGCAGCTGCGTATCGACCCCGCGATGCCCGACCGCGCGCCGCTGCCGCGCCCGGACCTGCGCCTGCGCATGATCCCGGTCGGCCCGGTCGCGGTCTTCGGCGCCTCGAACTTCCCGCTCGCGTTCTCGACGGCGGGTGGTGACACGGCTTCGGCGCTGGCGGCTGGTTGCCCAGTCGTCGTCAAGGGCCACCCGGCGCACCCGGTCACCGGCGCGCTGATCGCCGCTGCCATCACCAAGGCGGTGAAGGATGCGGGTCTGCCCGAGGGCGTGTTCCAGCACCTCGTCGGTCCCTCGAACGAACTGGGCGCGGCGCTCGTGCAGCACCCGGCGATCATGGCGGTCGGCTTCACCGGTTCGCGTGGCGGCGGTCTTGCTCTCGCCAAGCTGGCGCAGGCGCGCGAAGTGCCGATCCCGGTCTATGCCGAAATGTCGAGCATCAACCCCGTCCTGCTGCTTCCCGAGGCGCTTAAGGCGCGCGGCGAAGCGCTCGGCGCGGCTTTCGTCGGCTCGCTGACGATGGGTGCAGGCCAGTTCTGCACCAATCCCGGCCTGATCCTTGCCGTCGAGGGCGAGGGGCTGGATGCCTTCGTAACCGCCGCCACCACCGGCGTGTCGGAAGCCAAGCCGCAGACCATGCTGACCACCGGCATCGCCGCAGCGTACGCCAAGGGCGTCGCTGCGCTCCAAGCTCTTCCCGGCGTCGAAACGCTGGCCAAGGGCGAAGAGGGCAGCGTCACCACCGGCGGCGCGATCCTGTTCCAGACCTCGGCCGCGCAGTTCCTTGCGGACAAGGCGGCGGGCGACGAAGTGTTCGGCGCCTCCTCGATCGTCGTGCGCTGCAAGGACGAAGCCGAGCTGCTGACCGTACTCGAAGGCCTTGAAGGCCAGCTGACCGCCACCCTCCACATGGACGATGCCGACGAGGGCGCCGCCGCCCGCGTCCTGCCGGTGCTGGAGCGCAAGGTCGGCCGCATCCTCGTCAACGGCTGGCCCACCGGCGTCGAAGTGTGCCACGCGATGGTCCACGGCGGCCCGTTCCCCTCGACTTCCGATCCGCGCACCACGTCGGTCGGCAGCATGGCGATCGACCGCTACCTGCGTCCGGTCAGCTACCAGAACTTTGCGCAGGGGCTGCTTCCGGCCGAACTGCGTGACGATGCCTTCGGTGACGGCGCCCCGCGCCTGATCGACGGCACTCTGATCCTCAACTGATCTGATCCAACCATCCGGGCGGCGCGCTCTCAAGAAGCGCGCCGCCTTTGGGAGAGTACCCATGACTTATCTTCGCCTGCTCCAGCACCTGAGCGCCGAGGGCGTTCGTTCCGTCATTCTCGCCGACGGTGATGCCGCGCATTTCCTACCGGGCATCGCCTCGGTGCGTGAACTCGCGCTTGGCGCGATCGCTGCGGGCCAGACGCTTGCCGAGGCCGCCAAGGATGCCGGGCAGGGCGAAGCCGTCGATATCGCCGCCGAGTTCGCGGCGGGCCGCCTGCTCGCGCCGATCGACCACGAGGACGGCGCACACCTGCTGCTCGCGGGCACTGGCCTGACGCACCTCGGCTCGGCCGAGGGTCGCGACAAGATGCATAAGGCGGCCGCTTCCGAGGAGAAGCCGACCGACTCCATGCGCATGTTCCTGGAAGGCCTCGAAGGCGGCAAGCCCGCGCCGGGCGAAGTCGGCCAGCAGCCGGAATGGTTCTACAAGGGCGACGGCTCGCAGCTCGTCGGCCCGACCGACGACCTCGAAATGCCTGCCTTCGCCAAGGACGGCGGCGAGGAGCCCGAACTCGCAGGCATCTACCTGATCGGCGAGGACGGCACTGCCTACCGCCTCGGCCTCGCGCTTGCCAACGAGTATTCGGACCACGTTACCGAGCGTCACAACTACCTGTGGCTGGCCCACTCGAAGCTGCGTCAGGCCGCGCTCGGCCCAGAGCTGCTGCTCGGCACGCCGCCCTCGCATATCGAGGGCACCAGCAAGGTCATCCGGGGTGGCGAGACGATCTGGGAAAAGCCCTTCCTCTCGGGCGAGGGTAACATGTCGCATACGTTCGCGAACCTTGAGCATCACCACTTCAAGTACGACCTGTTCCGCCGCGCGGGCGACGTGCATGTCCACTTCTTCGGCACCGCGACGCTTTCGTTCAGCGACGGCGTGCAGACGCAGGAAGGCGACGTGTTCGAGATTTCGGCCGCACCTTTCACGCTGCCGGTCGCCAACAGGCTGGTTCGCGTTCCCGAACGCGCCTTTGCCGTGAAGGCGCTCTGATCGATGGACCCGATCCGCATTGCGGTGGTGGGCGTGGGCAAGATCGCCCGCGATCAGCACCTTCCTGCCATCGCCGGGAACAAGGCGTTCAGCCTCACCGCTACCGTCAGCCCGCGTGATCCGGGCGTCGAGGGCGTGCCGCACGCGAAGAGCCTCGACGAACTGATCGCGAATGGTCCGGCAGTCGATGCAGTGGCGCTCTGCACGCCGCCGCAGGTCCGCTATGACCTTGCCGTGCAGGCGCTGTCGAAGGGCATGCACGTGTTCCTCGAAAAGCCGCCGGGCGCGACGCTGTCCGAAGTCGTGGCGCTGGAAAGCCGCGCCGAGAAGGTCGGCGCGACGCTGTTCGCCTCGTGGCACTCGCGCTTTGCGGCGGGCGTGGCCCCGGCGCGCGCGTGGCTGTCCGACCGCAAGATCGAGAAGGTCTCGATCGTGTGGCGCGAGGACGTGCGCGTGTGGCATCCGGGTCAGGCGTGGATATGGGAGCCGGGCGGCCTTGGCGTGTTCGATCCGGGCATCAATGCGCTCTCGATCGTCACCCACATCCTGCCGCGCCCGATGTTCCTGCAGGGTGCGACGCTGGAGATCCCGGCCAACCGCGCCGCACCGATCGCCGCTGACATCGAGTTCCGCGACACCGCTGGCGCGCCGATCCACATGGACCTCGACTGGCGGCAGACCGGCCCGCAGTCGTGGGACATCGTCGTCGAGACGGACGAAGGAACGCTCAAGCTGTCGAACGGCGGCGCGGTGCTGACGCTTCCGAGCGGCACCGAGCATGCCGAGGACATGGAATATCCGGGCCTCTACGCGCGCTTCGCCAGCCTCATCCGGGGTGGCCGCAGCGACGTGGACGTGGCGCCGCTGCGACTCGTCGCCGACGCATTCCTGCGCGGCCACCGCAAGCTGGTGGACGAATTCCACGATTGATTCCCTAGGGAGGGGACTGAAATGACTAAGTTCTTCCGCCGCACGTCGCTCGCCATGCTGATGGCAGCGACGGTGCTTTCCGCGCCCCTGAGCCAGACGGCTTCGGCCGATACGGGTGGCCAGCCCACCACCGCCACGATCGAGGGCGGCAAGCCCGGCCCGGTCTACAACAAGGACGTCTTCACCCAGTTCGCCGAGCATCTGGGCGAGGGCATCTATGGCGGCCTGTGGGTCGGCAAAGGCAGCAAGATCCCCAATACCAACGGCTTCCGCAACGACGTCGTCAAGGCGCTGAAGGACTTGTCGGTTCCGGTGATCCGCTGGCCCGGCGGCTGCTTCGCCGACGAATACAACTGGCGTGAAGGCATCGGCCCACAGGCCAAGCGCCCGGTCAAGATCAACACCCACTGGGGCGGCGTGACCGAGCCAAACGCGGTCGGCACGCACGAGTTCTTCGAGCTGATCCGACAGGTCGGCGCCGAGGCCTATGTCGCGGGCAACGTCGGCAACGGCACTCCGCGCGAAATGGCCGAATGGGTCGAATACATGACCTCGCCCGCCGGTTCGCTGGCGGATGAGCGCGCCAAGAACGGCCACAAGGAACCGTGGAAGGTCAAGTACTTCGGCGTCGGAAACGAGCTGTGGGGCTGCGGCGGCAACATGCGCCCCGAGTTCGCGGCGGACGAGACGCGCCGCTATGCCACCTTCATCAAGCCGCCCGCCGGGACCAAGATCCTGAAGGTCGCGGCCGGCGCCAACGTCGACGACTACAACTGGACCGAGACGATGATGCGCGTCGCGGCGAACCAGCTCGATGGCGTTTCGCTGCACTATTACGTCCACCCCGCCGGTGGCTGGCCGCCGCGTGCGCCTGCAGTGAACTTCGACGAGTACGGCTGGGCCGATGCGCTGAACGGCGCGCGGCACATGGACGAACTGATCACCAAGCACTCGGCGATCATGGACAAGTACGATCCCGAGAAGCGCGTCTTCCTCGCGGTTGACGAGTGGGGTTCGTGGTATGCGCAGGACGAGGGGACGCACCCCGGATTCCTGAGGCAGCAGAACACCTTACGTGATGCGCTGATCGCCTCCGTGCACCTCGACATCTTTGCGAAGCACGCCGACCGCGTGCGCATGACCGCCATCGCGCAGATGGTGAACGTGCTGCAGGCGATGATCTTCACGCAGGGCAGCAAGATGGTGCTGACGCCCACCTACCACGTCTTCGAGATGTACAAGCCCTGGCAGGACGCCACCGTGCTGCCGCTCGAGATCAAGTCGCCTTGGTATTCCAAGGACGAGTTCACCATGCCTGCGGTCAGCGGCTCGGCGGTGAAGGCGAAGGACGGCAAGGTGCATGTCGCGCTGTCGAACCTCGATCCGAACCAGTCGAACACGGTGACGATCAAGCTCGACGGCGTCAGCGCAGCGGCGGTTTCCGGCCGGATTCTGACGGGCTCGGCGATCAATTCGCACAACACCTTCGACGCGCCTGACGTCGTCAAGCCCGCCGCCTTCACCGGGGCGAGCGTGCAGGGCGGCCAGCTGGTCGTGACGCTGCCGGCGAAGTCGGTGGTGGTGCTGGAACTGCAGTGATGAAGGCGGCCTTCCTCGGTCTCGCGGCGCTGGCTCTTGCCGGTTCCGCGAGCGCCCAGCAGGTCGGCGAGAAGGGTGCCGGGACGCTGAATTCGCAGCTTTCCGGCGACCTTGTCGTGCATGATCCGGTCATCATCCGCGAGGGGGACACGTATTACGTGTTCAGCACCGTGGGCAAGTATATCGGCATCAAGACCTCGACCGACCTGAAGGTGTGGAAGGATGCCGGTTCGGTGTTCTCCGAAATACCGGCGTGGGCGAAAGATGCTGTGCCCGGAACCGAAGGTATCTGGGCGCCGGATATTTCGTATGTGAACGGCGAATACCGGCTGTACTATTCGGTCTCGACCTTCGGGTCGAATCGTTCCGCGATCGGTCTCGCGACCAGCAAAACCTTGGGTCCAAAGGCGAAATGGCAGGATCATGGCCTCGTCGTCATGTCCACGAAGGACGATGACTTCAACGCCATCGACCCCAATTTTGTCGTCGATGCGAAGGGACGCCAGTGGCTGTCGCTCGGCAGTTTCTGGAGCGGTCTCAAGCTGTTCCCGCTCGACGCGAAGACCGGCAAGGTCGTGCCCGGCACCGAACCATATTCCATCGCCCGCCGCCGCGCACCCGCGGGAGCGGCGGCGCCGGTGGAGGCGCCGTTCATCTTGTCCCACGGCGGCTGGTACTTCCTGATCGCGTCCTACGACTATTGCTGCAAGGGCGTGAACTCTACCTATTACACCGTCGTCGGCCGCTCGAAGAAGATCACCGGGCCTTATCTCGGCCGTGACGGCAGCTCGATGATGGAGGGCGAGGGGACCATCCTGCTGCGCTCAGACCTGCAGGAAAAGCAGCGTTTCCGAGGGCCCGGCCATGCCGGGGCGTTCACCGACAAGGACGGTACGACCTACCTCGTCTACCATGCCTACGACAAGGAAGCCGACGGCCGCCCCACGCTGCGCATCGCGCCGCTACGCTGGGATACGGACGGCTGGCCCGTCCCCGAGTACTGAACACCCACCTGACGGCGCCCCGGTTTCGGCCGGGGCGTCCTTTTTCGGGCGGTGCACATAAACCGACATAGACCGACATAGACCGACATCACCGTACCAGAACGCCGGAGAGGCCAAGATGAACTTCCCCCTGTCGCGCCGCAGTTTCGCCACCAGTCTTGGCGCCGCCGCATCGCTGCTTCCGATCGCCTGCACCGCCCCCGGCAAGAGCGTGATCGGCACCTCGCAGACCCCTGACGTCTCCGGCGCGATCAACCCGCTGGTGAAGCGCCGCGCCGATGCGCAGGTCTTCCTCCACGAAGACGGCTGGTACTACATGACCGGCTCCGTGCCCGAGTACGACCGCCTCGTACTGCGCCGTTCGAAGACCCTTGCCGGGCTGACCGATGCCGAGGAGCGGGTGCTGTGGCGCCACGAATCGAGCGGGCCGATGTCGGGCTTCCTGTGGGCGCCCGAACTGCACCTGATCGACGGCAAGTGGGTGATGTACTTCGCCGCCGGCCCCAGCGGCGGCGGCGAGGACGTGTTCCGCATCCGCACGTATGCGGTGGTCTGCGACGGGCCGGACCCGATGACCGGGGGCTGGTCGGTGCTGGGCGAATTCAAGGCGCCGTGGGACAGCTTCAACCTCGATTCCACCAGCTTCGTCCACCGGGGCGTGCGCTACTTCGCGTGGGCGCAGCGCGAGCCGGGGATCGAGACCAATTCCAACCTCTACATCGCGCCGATGAAGGACGCGCTGACCCTGTCCGCGCCCGCGGCGCGCCTGACGGTGCCAACGCTCGACTGGGAAGTGCGCGGCTACAAGGTCGCCGAGGCACCGGCCGTCATCGTCAAGAACGGCCGCCTGTTCATGAGCTACTCGGCCAGCGCCACCGACGCGCGCTATTGCCTGGGCCTGCTGTCGATCGGCGAGACCGACAACCTGATGGACCCGCGCGCCTGGACCAAATCGCCGGAGCCGGTCTTCGTCACCTGCCGTGAAACCTCTGTCTACGGCCCCGGCCACAACAGCTTCACCACGGACGAGCAGGGCCGCGACATCCTCGTCTACCACGGCCGCGACTACGAGAAGATCGAGGGCGACCCGCTGTTCAATCCCGATCGCCACACCCGCATTCAGCGCCTCTATTTCGACGGCAACGGCAACCCGGACTTCGGCGTGCCGGTGGGCAATGGTGCGCTGCCGGAGCGCTTCATCCCCGCCGTGCGCCGCACCGTGCGGCTGGCCGCCGAGGGCGCACGCCTATCGGTGAGCGATGCCTCGTTGCCGCAAACGCAGTTCCGCTCGGTCGAGGCGGGCGAGGGCACCGTGCAACTGGTGCCGATCCTCAAGCCGGACCATTGCCTTGTCGCCGGGGCCGACGGCTCGGTGTCTCTGGCGCCGCTCTCTGCGACTGAGGCGGCCCGTTTCCGCCGCGAGGTCGGTCCGGCGAGCGGCACGGTGCGCTTCGCCTCGGCCGCGTTCGAGGGCAGGGCGCTCGCCCATGCCGGGGACCGGGTGGTGCTGGCCGATGCCTATGACGCCAGCGTGGCCTGGCTGGCGGATTGATCGCCTGGGGGTGGCCGGTGCGCGGTGAGTGCAGCGAACCGGTTATCCCTCCCTCCTCGTCATTGCGAGCGAAGCGAAGCAATCCAGAGCGGTTTATGCTGCCCTGGATTGCTTCGCTTCGCTCGCAATGACGAACGGTTTGGGAATATTGTCTGATTAATTACCTTGGCTCCGGAGCGGATCATACGCCGTTGGCTTGGAAGTGCGCCCAATCCGCCACATATCTGCATCCTTTTTGTCGGAGCAATGCATTTTCCGCTTGCGTCGAAATAGTCGGACTAATAATCAAGCGCCACACAGTTTCGGGGCATGGTATCGGCCAGCCCCCTTGGGAGGGTTGATCATGGCGTTCAAGCCATTCGCATTTTGCACCGCATCCGTTCTCGCTCTCGGCTTCGCCTCCGTCGCGCAGGCTCAGGACGCTGCGCCTCAGGATACCGCGCCGCAGGCCGCTGCCAATGATGCCAGCGCCGAAGACATCATCGTCACCGGCGTGCGCGCATCGATCGTCGGTGCCATCAACAGCCGCAAGGACAATGTCCAGATCGTCGACTCGATCGTCGCCGAGGACGTCGGCAAGCTGCCCGACAACAATGTGGTCGAGGCGCTGCAGCGCGTCACCGGCATTCAGGTCACCGACCGTGCCGGCGGTGAAGCCGCGACGATCACCATCCGCGGCCTGACCGATCCGCTGACCACGCTGAACGGCCGCAACATCTTCACGGCGGCGGGCACCTCGTTCGCGCTGCAGGACATCTCGGCCAACCTCGTCAAAAAGATCGACGTCTACAAGACCCGCTCGGCCGACCAGATCGAGACCGGCCTTGCCGGGCAGATCGACGTACAGACGCGCCGTCCGCTCGACTTCGACGGCTTCACCATCTCGGGCCTTGCGCGCGGCATCTATTCGGAGCTGGCCGACAAGGCTAACCCCAACGTCGCGCTGCTCGTGGCGGACAAGTGGGACACCGGCATCGGTGAGATCGGCTTCCTCGTGAACGCCAGCTACACCCGCGCCGAATATCGCAACCAGAACCTGCAGGCGGGCGCCATGGTGCCGTTCGCCACCGAGACCCCGCCTGCAGGTTCCGGCCTGACCCCGCTGGAGCGAATCTTCCCGGGCGACCGCAACCAGAACTGGACGCCTGGACTCGACGCGGGCCTGCCGATCGCGCCCGGCTCGACGCTGAACATCAACGGTGTCGAGACGCCGTACTACCTGTCGCGCGACGCGGTGATCGCCTCCGACCTCTACGGCAAGCGCACGCGCCCGTCGGTCAACGCCGCGCTGCAGTGGGCGCCGAACGATCGCTCGGTCTACACCGCCGAAGTGTTCTACACCGGCTTCCGGGGCAAGACCTTCAACAGCCTGAACTTCAGCTTCGTCGATTGGTGGGGCAACCTGCCCGCTGACGTCGCCAACAGCTTCGAGCTGTATGACGGCACCAACATCATCAAGTCGCGTCAGGCCGGTGCGGTCGCAGGCTTCAACAGCGGCGACTATTCGACCAACAAGACCGACAGCTATGTCTACGCCTTCAACGCCAAGTGGGACGTGGCCGATCGCGGCAAGATCACGGCCGACGTCGCCTATCAGGACAGCAAGAACGAGACTTCGTTCTTCGCGATCCGCACCGATCGCGCGCCGCTCGACATCGACGTGGACTTCAACGCCGGTGGCGGCCTGCCTTCGTACAGCTTCGCCAATCAGGGCGTCCTGACCGACGCTTCGGCCTGGACCGTGGGCAACCTGTTCGACAGCGGCACGAAGAACAAGGGCAGCGCGCTGACCGTGATGCTCGACGGCGAGTACGAGTGGGACGAAGGCTTCCTGCGCCGCATCAAGGCGGGCTTCCGCTACGACGACCGCAAGGCCGACAGCTACGTGCGTGACCAGGGCGCGGGCGGCCTGCCGGACGTGACGCTCGACCAGTTCGGGCAGGGCACGCCGTTCACCAACAGCGGCTTCTTCGACGGCCGCGCCGACATTCCGACCAGTTGGGTCCTCGCCGATCCGCGCACCATGGACAAGGATGCGGTCCGCACCCTGTACCGGGCGGTCAACCCGGGGCTGCTGCTGTCCGACCAGCTGAGCTTCGGCCACGTCTTCGGCATCGGCGAGATCAATACCGCCGCCTACCTCATGGCGGACGGCGAGATCGAACTGTTCGGCCGCCCGCTGCAGTTGCAGGCCGGTGTGCGCTATGTGCAGATCGATACCGACTACGAATACTTCGATCGCGGCAACGGCTTCGCCCGCACCGGGGTTTCGACCGGCTCGGCCAAGTGGCTGCCCTCGTTCACCGCGCGCTACGGCATCACTGACAACCTGCGCATCCGTTTCAACTACGGCGAGACGCTGCGCCGTCCGGCCTTCGGCGATCTCAACCCCAACGTCACGCTGACGGGCGACTTGTCGCGCATCGGCTTCGGCACCGGCAGCGCGGGCAACGCCAACCTGACCGCGACCCATTCGAAGAACTTCGACCTTGCGATCGAATGGTACTTCGAGCGCAACAGCGCGATCTACGCGACGGCCTTCCGCCGCGAGATCAACGGGCTGGTCGTGCCGCTCACGGGCCGCGAGATCATCCCGGACAACTACCTGCCGCGTAACGAGACCTACACCGAGACGTTCAACATCACCCGTCCGGTCAATGCCTCCGACGGCGTGCTGAAGGGCGTGGAACTGGGCCTGACCTATTTCCCGACCTATCTGCCCGGCCCGCTCAACGGCCTCGGCTTCACCGGCAGCGCCACGATCCTCGACTCCGAGCAGACGATCCCGGTCGTCAACACCCAGGGCGAGATCACCGGCTCCACCAAGTCGGCGTTCTTCGGCGTGTCGAAGCTGTCGTACAACGCGACGCTGGCCTACGACAACGGCCCGATCGGTGCCCGCCTGTCGTACATCTGGCGCAAGGGCTTCCTCCAGAGCAACGAGGGCCGCTCCTTCGCGAACCCGATCGGCTTCTGGCGCGCGCCTGAAAAGAGCCTCGACCTGCAGCTGACCTGGAACGTCAACGACGATATCGGCGTGACCTTCGACGCGGTTAACCTCACCAAGGCGAAGCAGCAGAACTACTACAAGTTCGGCGACGTCGGTAACGCGCAGCAGTTCAACTCCAGCACGCTGCTGATCGACCGCACTTTCGCGGTGGGCGTGCGCTTCAAGTTCGACTGATACGGCGAGGCACGCTGCGGGAACGCCATTCCCCGCGGCGTGCCCCGCTCAGGGCGGCCGGGACGGGTCGGGGCTCCTTCCTCTCCCAACACCCGATACGGACCGGCCGCCCTTCCGATTGGTTCAACGTGCCGTCCCGGACAGGTTCCGGGACCGGTGCTGTCCGGCGGGGGCTTCGACAAGCTCAGCCTGAGCGGGTTTGAGAACAGGTCTTTAAATCTCGCTCAGGCTGAGCTTGTCGAAGCCCCCTCAGCTTGGGCCGTTCACGGAAGGACCGTTGACGTGCGCAAGAAACTGGCCCTCGCGGCGCTGCCCTTCATGGCGCTGCTTGCCGCTGCCGCCAGCCCGCCGATGGACCATGAGGCCATCGCCGAGGCCCGCTACGGCAATGACGCGGCGTGGTACGAGGGGCGGATTCCCTTCTTCGAATCCTCGGACGCGAAGATCGACGCGGTCTACTACTACCGCTGGGGCCTGTTCCGTGCGCACCAGCGCGATCTGGGCACGCAGGGCTACATCACCACCGAGTTCGCCGACGACGTCGACTGGCAGCGCGAACCTTACGCCAGCCTCAACGACGCGAGCGGCTTCCACATCGCCGAAGGCCGCTGGCTGAACGACCGGCGCTTCACCGACGACTACATCAACTTCATGTACGAGGGCGGCAACGACCGCCACTTCACCGACCACATGGCGGACTCGGTATGGGGCCGCTACCTGGTGGACGGCGACCGCGAGGCATTGCTCGCGCACCTGAAGACGATGCGCCACGTCTACCGCCTGTGGGACGAGAAGTTCGACTTCGACAAGGGCCTGTATTTCGTCGAGCCGCTGCTGGACGCGACCGAGTACACGGTGTCCTCGATCGACGCCTCGGGCGGCAAGGACGGCTTTAGGGGCGGTGATGCGTTCCGGCCTTCGGTCAACGCCTACATGTTCGCCAATGCCCGCGCCTTGTCGCGCATGGCGCAGATGGCGGGCGACGCGGCGATGGCGAAGGAATATGCCGCCCGCGCCGAGGCCTTGAAGGCGCGTGTGCTGGCGGACTTGTGGAACCCGAAGCTGCAGCATTTCACCGACCGCCACCAGATTACCAACGAACACGTCAAATACTGGGAGCCGATCCGCAATCGCGAACTCGTTGGCTACCTGCCGTGGATGTTCGATCTCGTCCCCGACGATGCGAAATATGCTGCAGCATGGGCGCACCTGACCGATCCGGGATCGCTGGCGGGCAAGGCCGGGATGCGCACCGTCGAGAAGACTTACGAATACTACATGCGCCAGTACCGCTACCTCGGCCCGGACCCCGAGTGCCAGTGGAACGGCCCGATCTGGCCCTACCAGACGACGCAGGTGCTGACCGCGATGGCCAATCTGCTCGACCATTACGAGGCGCACGGTCCCATTTCCCGCGCCGACTGGATGGCGATGCTGCGCCAGTATACGGCGCTGCATTATCAGGGCGACAAGCTCGATCTGGAAGAAGACTACGACCCGGAGACCGGCAAGCCGATCGTCGGGCTGGACCGCAGCCACCACTACTTCCACTCGGGCTACATCGACCTGATCCTGACCGGCCTCGTCGGCATCCGCCCGCGCAGCGACGATGTGCTGGAGGTCAATCCGTTGCAGCAGGGCCTCGACTGGTTCCGCATCGAGCGGGTGCCGTACCACGGGCACGAAGTCTCGGTGACATGGGACGCGAAGGGCACACGCTATGGCAAGGGCCTCGCCGTCATGGTGGACGGGGTCGAAGTCGCCCGCCGCGCCGACCTCGGCCGGATCGAGGTGCCCGTTACGCGCAAGGCCAACGCGCCGATCGTGCGTGAGGAAAACCTTGCGGTGCAGCTCGTGCGCAGCGGTTTCCCCAAGGCCAGCGCCTCGTCCGGCACCGATGCGGAGAAGCTGCACGATGCGGTCGATGGCCGCGCGTGGTTCTACCCGGAACTGCCGAATGGCTGGGACTCGGACGCCTCTGGCAAGCCGCAGTGGTATGCGCTGGACTTCGGCAAGGCGGTTTCGCTGGGCGGCGCCGAGCTGGCGTTCTTCGCCGATGCTGCACGTTTTGCTGCACCGCGCAGGGTCAGCGTCGAGGTCTGGCGCGAGGGCCGCTGGCAACAGGTCGGCGCGCCGGTGAAGCCGCTTGCCAACGGGGTGACGCGGGTGACGTGGCCTGCGGTCGAGACCGGGAAGTTGCGCGTGTCGATGACGCCAGCGAAGGGCCGCGCAATCCGTCTGGCCGAGGTGAAAGCGTTCGCGCGCTGATCCCACCCGTCGGCGTAAAACGCGGGGGCTTCGACAAGCTCAGCCTGAGCGGGTTTGGGAGGTTTCCACTATCCCCGCTCACCCTGAACTTGTCGAAAGGTCACGGCTGAGCTTGCCGTAGCCCCGTCTGTCAAACCCGCTCCAGCGGCACCACCATCGCCGAGCCGCCGCCGAACTCGATCCGCCCGGTCACGCCGTAGACCTCGCGCAGCCGGTCGCTCGTCAAGACCTCCTGCGGCGTGCCTTGTGCCACCAGCATGCCGCGATCCACCAGCAGCAGCCGCTTGCAGTAGCGCGCCGCCATCGTCAGGTCGTGCAGCACCGTCACCACCAGCGCGCCCGAATTCGCCTCGGCGGCAAGCAGTTCCATCACGTCGATCTGATGCCCCGGATCGAGCGCGGCGAGCGGCTCGTCCGCGACCAGTCCCGGCGCGCCCACCGCCAGCGCCCGCGCCAGCATCACCCGCGCGCGCTCGCCGCCCGAAAGTTCGGTGGCGGTGCGCCCGGCAAGGTGCAGCACGTCTGCCCGCTCCATGGCGGCATGAACGGCGGCAAGGTCGTCCGCGCCCAGCCGCGACATCGGGCCGAGCCCGGGCAGGCGGCCCAGCGCCACCAGTCGCTCGACGCTGAGCGGCCAGTGCAGCGCCTGCCCCTGCGGCAGGTAGCTGACCAGCCGTGCCAGCGCCTTCGGCGTCATCCGCGCGATGTCGTGCCCGTCGATCTCGACCGCGCCCCGCGTCGCCGGGATCAGCCCGAGCAGCGCGCGCACCAGCGTCGACTTGCCCGCGCCGTTGGGGCCGATGATCCCGGTCAGTTCGCCGGGGCGCAGCGTGGCGCTGATCCCGTGCAGCACCGCGCGGTCGCGCAGGTCCACGGAGAGGCCATTGAGGGTCACGGTCACCACAGGCGGCGCTCCTTCAGCAGATGGACGAGGAAGACGGGGACGCCGAGGAACGCCGTCACCACGCCCAGCTTCAGTTCGCCCGCGGTCGGGATCAGCCGTACCAGAATGTCGGCGCCGGTCAGCAGCACCGCGCCGCCGAGGAACGAGGGCAGTAGCACCGCCGAGGGGCTGCGGTCGGTCAGCGGGCGCACCAGATGCGGCACGATCAGCCCGACGAAGCCGACCGAGCCCGACACCGCCACGGCGCCGCCGACGCCGATGGCGACGCCCAGCAGCAGCCGCGCGCGCGTGCGCGTCAGGTCCACGCCGAGCGAGCGCGCTCCGTCCTCGCCCAGCGACAGCGCGTCGAGCGCGCGCCCGTCCCACAGCAGCAGCGCCGCGCCGACGACGATGCAGGGCAGGGCGATCCAGACGTGGTCCATCGCCCGGTTCTCGATCGAGCCGAGCAGCCAGGCCATGATCTCCATCGCCGCGAAAGGATTGGGCGAGAGGTTGAGCGCAAGGCTGATCCCCGCGCCCGCCAGCGTCGAGACGGCGATGCCCGCAAGGATCAGCGCCAGCGGCCCCTCGGCGCGGCCCGCGAGCACGAACAGCAGCGCGAGGCTCGCCAGCGCGGCGAGGATCGCAAGCAGCGGCAGCACGGCGGGGCTGTAATCGCCGATGCCGAAGTAGATCGCCGCGACCGCGCCCAGCGCCGCCGAGTTCGACGCACCGAGCACTGAAGGCTCCGCCAGCGGATTGCGCAAGTACCCCTGAAGCGCGGCTCCCGCGAGGCCCAGCATCCCGCCGACCATCAGCGCCACCAGCGTGCGCGGCAGGCGCAGTTCCAGCAGGATCGCCCGGACCACCGGATCGCCATGGCCGAGCGCCGCATCGAGCAGCCGCCCGGTCGGGATCGGCACTGCGCCCAGCATGAGCGAGGCGATTCCCGCCAGTGCGATGCCTAGCAGGAGAAGGGGAATCAGCGCCCGGTTACGAGCGCGCAGGACGGGAATTTCGGGCACGAGCACCTCTGGCTGGATCGGCTCCCCGTCACGCTTGTGTCCCGGGGTCGTGTTGCTATGGAAACGCGCATATGGCGTTCTTGACTACTCTTCGTTCGGCTTCGGTAGCTTTGCTCGGACTGGCTGCGGTCTGCGGCGTTTCCGCGTCGTCTCCCCCTGTATCGGGGCGGGCTGTAGCGGCTCCGAAGCGGATCGTCTCGCTGAACTTGTGCGCGGATCAACTGGTGCTGGCGCTGGCCGACCGCGACCAGATCGCCGGGCTCACCCGCTATGCCGCCGATCCCGCCATGTCGGCCGAGGCGGCACGGGCCAAGGGCCTGCCGATCCTGCGCGGCGCGGCCGAGGAGATCATGGCGACAAACCCCGACCTCGTCGTCGGCATGCCCGCCCGGCGCAACCCCGCGATCAAGGCGCTCAAGACGCGTTATCCCGCCGTCGATCTCAAGTCCGCCGATGGCTACGACGCGATCCTCACGTCGATCCGCAAGGTGGCGCTGGCAGTCGGCCATCCCGAGCGCGGCGAGGCGCTGATCGTGGGCATGGAGCGCGACCTTGCGCATATCCCGCGCGCGCGGAAGGGTGTGGTCGCCGCCTACTGGCAGCGCCGCGGTTATCTCACCGGCACCGGCACGCTGATCGACGACCTGATGACCCGCGTGGGCGTGACCAACCTTGCGGGCAAGCTGGGCAAGCCCGCGCTCTCGCAGATGGGGATCGAGGAACTGGCGGCGGCGCGTCCCGACGTGATCGTGGTCGATGCCGCGACCGACAAGGTGGTCGATCAGGGCACGGCGATGATGCACCACCCGGTGCTGGACGGCATTCCGCGCGTCGCCATTCCGCAGGCCTGGACGGTCTGCGGCGGCCCCGCCTACGTCAAGGCGGCGCGGGCGCTGGCGAAAGGCGTCAACGCGCGCTGACATGCGCGTGTCCGCCAAGCCGGGCTTGCCAGCCCTTGCGTTCGAGTTCGGGTACGTCGTCCGGTTCCTCGGGATAGCCGAGGCAGAGCAGGGCGACGAAGCGCCAGGAGGGCGGCGTTTCCAGCAGGTCGGTGACCGTTTCCGGTTTGACGATCGACACCCAGCCGAGGCCGAGCCCTTGCGCGCGGGCGGCGAGCCACAGCGTGTGGATCGCCATGACCACCGACCACTCGCGCGTCTGCGGCATCGTCGCCGCGCCAAGGCCCATGCCGATGG
The DNA here is from genome assembly GCF_015594425.1 of Novosphingobium sp. HR1a. NCBI lineage: Bacteria > Pseudomonadati > Pseudomonadota > Alphaproteobacteria > Sphingomonadales > Sphingomonadaceae > Novosphingobium > Novosphingobium sp. HR1a. The sequence continues at coordinate 14,998 of NZ_JABXWS010000040.1, read as the reverse complement.
GGGTGGCCTCGTCGCAGAACACCGCGATCACTTCGGGGGCGTGGTCGAGCGCGTGGAGTTTCAGCGCGGTGTAAGCGGCGTGGCGCTCGCCCTCGTAGGCGGTGTCGCCCGCGCGGGAGACTTCGGCATCGGCATGCGCGGCGAGCACTTCGCGCAAGGCGGGAGAGCGCACGCGCACGAAGCGCCAAGGCTGCGAATTGCCGACCGAGGGCGCCAGTTGCGCGGTGCCGAGCAGGTCGGCGACTAGACTCTCGTCCAACGGATCCTGCCGGAAATGCCGCACGTCGCGCCGCCATGCGAGCAGTGCGGCGAGGTCTTGGCGGAAACGAGGGGAGAAGGTGGGAACGGTCACTTTACGTCGTCCCGGACTTGATCCGGGACCGCTGGCCGTGACCAGCCCATCTCACCGCGCGCGCCGCGAACGTGCGCCCAAAGACAGCCACCGGTCCCGGATCAAGTCCGGGACGACGAGAGGCGTGCATCAGAACTCGATCCCCGTCTGCGCCTTGACGCCCTGCTCGCGGAAGGGGTGCTTCACTAGCGTCATTTCCGTCACGAGATCGGCCGCGTCGATCAGCCCCTGCGGCGCATTGCGTCCGGTCACGACGACGTGCTTCATCTCCGCACGCGCGGTGAGCACCTCAAGCACTTCCTCAAGGGGCAGGTAGTCATAGCGCAGCACGATGTTCAGCTCATCCGCCAGCACCATGTCGTAGGCTGGATCGGCAACCATGCGCTTCACCTCGTCCCATGCCTCGCGGGCAAGGGCGATGTCGCGGGCACGGTCCTGGGTGTTCCAGGTGAAGCCTTCGCCCATGGCCTTGAACTCGACGTTGTCCGGGAAGGCATCGAAGACGGCCTTCTCGCCGGTGGTCATCGCGCCCTTCACGAACTGGACGACGCCCACCTTCCTGCCATGCCCGATCATGCGCACCACCATGCCGAGCGCGGCCGTGGTCTTGCCCTTGCCCTTGCCGGTGTTGACGATCAGCAGGCCCTTTTCCACGGTCTTGCCCGCCATGATGCGGTCATGCGCGGCCTGCTTCTTCTTCATCTTCTCGGCGTGCTGTTCGTCGGTGCGTTCGGCCATCATCATGCTCCTGAGACTTGGGCGAGCAGCAGGCCCGCGCTGTTCGATCGGGGTTTCCAGAGGCCGCGCTCCAGCGCCTCGGCCAGCCGCGCGGCGGTTTCGCGAAGCGCGGCGGGGTTGGCCTGCGCCATGAAGTCGCGCACCGCCTCATCCTCGATGAAGGCCGCGTGGACGGCGTCGAAGTGGTGGTCCTTCACCGCGCTGGTCGTCGCGGCGAAGGCGAAGAGGTAGTCCACCGAGGCGGCGATCTCGAACGCGCCCTTGTAGCCGTGGCGCATGACGCCCGCGATCCATTTGGGATTGGTCACGCGGCCCCTTACGATGCGGCCGATTTCGTCCGCCAGCGTGCGGATGACCGGGCGTTCGGGGCGCGAGTGATCGTTGTGGTAGCTGACCGGCGCGCGGCCCTTCAGGTGCTCGACCGCAGCGGCGATGCCGCCCTCGAACTGGTAGTAGTCGTCGCTGTCGAGCAGGTCGTGCTCGCGGTTGTCCTGGTTCTGGACCACCGCGTCGGCCTGGGTCAGCCGCGCGGCGTAGAGATCGCGTTCGGCATCGCCCTCGATCCCGGCTCCATAGGCATAGCTGCCCCAGTCGAGGTAGACGTTCGCGAGGTCGGCGCGGTCATGCCACAGCTTCTCGTCGATCATCGCCTGCAGACCGGCGCCGTAGGCCCCCGGTTTCGAGCCGAACACGCGGGCTCCGGCGCGGCGGGCGGCGACGGTTTCGTCCTGCCCTTCAGCGGCGAGCATCGCGGTTTCGGCGCGGTGGCGGGCGGCGGCGGGGTTGTCCTCGGCGCTTTCCTCCAGCGCCATGACGGCGCGGGCGGCGCTGTCGATGAGGTCCATCTGCTCGGGGAAGGCGTCGCGGAAGAAGCCGGAGACGCGCAAGGTCACGTCCACGCGCGGGCGGCCCAGTTCGGCGAGCGTCATCATCTCGAACCCGGTGACGCGGCCCGAGGTCCACTCCCAGCGCGGGCGCACGCCCATCAGCGCGAGGGCCTGCGCGATGTCGTCGCCGCCGGTGCGCATGTTGGCGGTGCCCCATGCGGAGAGCGCGATGGCGCGCGGATACTCGCCCTCGCGCTGGAGGTAGTCCTCCACCAGCAGCTCTGCGGAGCGCTGGCCGAGATCCCAGGCGACGGCGGTGGGCACCGCGCGGGTATCGACCGAGTAGAAGTTGCGCCCGGTGGGGAGCACGTCCGGGCGGCCGCGCGTGGGGGCGCCAGAGGGTCCGGGCAGGACGAAGCGGCCGTCGAGCCCTGCGAGCAGTGCGGCGCTTTCAGCGGGGCCGCAGGCGTCCACGCGCGGGGCGAGGTCGGCGGCGATGGCGTGGAGGACGGCGGCGGTGCGCGGCAGGTCGTCGTCCCGGACTTGATCCGGGACCGCTGGCAAAACTTGGGGCTGGACCTTGCCGGGCGCGCCGATGAGTAGGCTGTTCACGGCCAGCGGTCCCGGATCAAGTCCGGGACGACGGGATACCCATTCCGCCGCCAGCAGTTCCAGCCGCTCGACTGTATCACCCAGCGTGCGCCAGGGCTCGTCCGATACCGCCGCCAGCGCCTCCGGCCTCGGGCCATCCCAGCGGTCCGCCATGCGGCAGTCGAGCGGGTCGAACCCCAGCGCGAAATCCTCGGCCATCGCCCGCAGCAGCGAGGCTTGCCCCGGCCCGTCATACCCGCGCGGCGTGCGTGCCAGCGCCACCAGCAGATCGCGCCGCAAGCGCCCCTCCGGCGATTGCCCGAAGACATGCAGCCCGTCGCGGATCTGCAGTTCCTTGAGTTCGCACAAGTAGTTGTCGATCGCCGACAGCGCATCGTCGCCGTCACCCTCGGCCCCGGCGTCCTTGTCCAGTCCCTGCGAGCGGGCCAGGTCGATGATGTCGCGCCGTAGCCGCTCCAGACGGCGCGGGTCCATCCCGGCGGCGAGGTAGTATTCGTCCACCAGCGCCTCGAGGTGCTTGAGCGGCCCGTAGCTTTCCGCGCGCGTCAGCGGCGGCGTCAGGTGATCGATGATGACTGCACCGATGCGGCGCTTGGCCTGCGTGCCCTCGCCGGGGTCGTTGACGATGAAGGGGTAGAGCTGCGGCAGCGGCCCGGCGCAGATCTCGGGGAAGCATGTCGCAGAGAGCGAGATCGCCTTGCCGGGCAGCCATTCGAGATTGCCGTGCTTGCCCACATGCACCAGCGCCTGCGCGCCGAACTGCCGCTCCAGCCAGACGTGGAAGGCGAGGTAGGCGTGCGGCGGCGGCAGCGCCGGGTCGTGGTAGGTTTCCTTGGCGTCGATGTTGTACCCGCGCGCCGGCTGCACCGCGACGCAGACATTGCCGAAGCGGTGGACGGCAAGGCGGAACGCGCCGTCCTTCACGAAGGGATCGGCAGAGGGCGCGCCCCAGCGCTCCAGCATCTTCGCGCGTGCGCCTTCGGGCACCTCGGCGAAGGCGGCTTCGTAGTCGGCCAGCGGCAGCGAAATCTCGCGCCCGTTGTCTAATGGGGGTCGATCCAGTGATGTGAGGTCGTTGGTCACCCCGCCGGTCATCAGCCGCATCAGCGCCTGCCCGTCCTCGGGCGCGCCGCCGGTATCGTATCCGGCGGCACGAAGGCTGGAGAGGATCGAGGCCGCGCTGGCGGGCGTGTCGAGGCCGACGCCATTGCCGATCCGCCCGTCGCGGTTGGGATAGTTGGCGAGCACCAGCGCCACCTTGCGCTGCGCGGGCACGGTGCGGCGCAGGCTCGCCCAGTTGGCGGCGAGGTGGGCGACGAAGGCCACCCGGTCCGGCGCGACGCGGGGGACGACGATGCCGCACTTCGTCACGTCGTCGAAGCGTTCGGCCGCCTTGAAGGCGACGGCGCGGGTGAACAGGCGGCCGTCGAGTTCGGGCAGCGCCACGTTCATCGCCAGATCGCGTGGGCCGAGGCCGCGTGCGGCGGCCTGCCAGTCGGCCTCCTCGACACCCGCGAAGGCGACCTGCAGGATCGGGCAGTCGGCGCGTTCGAGCACCCCGCCGACGCGCGGCTCGCCCGAGGAAGAGGAGGCGAAGCTGGTGGCATTGACGATCACGTCGGGCGCAATCTCGGTCATCAGGCCGCCGAGCCAGTCGATCGCGAAAGGCTCTCGCAGCGCCCGGACATGGACGGCGGCGACGTTGAACCCGCGCATTTGCAATGCGGCGACCATCGCGTCCACGGCGTCGAGCGTGCCCGCGATCATCAGCGCGCGGTAGAATACCAGCAGTACGACAGGGCCGTCGGGACGCCATGAGGCGCGCAAGTCGGCCAAGCTCGGCCGGTCCACGCCTTGCAGATAGAGCCCCGCGTCGGCCACCGGCACCGGGTCGTCCGGCTGGCCGCAGTCCTCGCCGATCAGCCGCGCGGCGGTGCGGAGGAACGACAGGGCATTCGCGCTGCCGCCCTGCCGCAGATAGTCGCGGAGGTGCTCGACCGTCTCGGCGGGGAGGGTGGAGGCGACCGTCAGCGTCGGATCATCCTCGCGCCCGTCGGCGATGGCGGCGAAGGCGATGCCCTTCTCGCGGGCGATCAGGGCGATCTCGTCGATGCCGTAGGGCCAGTAGCTCTTGCCGCCGAGCAGCACCACGCAGACGAATTTTGCGTGGGCGATCACCTTCTCGACGTAGAGATCGACCGAGTAGGGGTGCCGCAACTGCAGCAGGTTGGCGAGGCGGACGCTCGGCGCGCCCTCCGGCAGCCCTGCCGCCGCTTTGGCGAAGCAGGCGAGTTCGCTGTCCGCCACCGTCAGGATGACGACGTCGCCCGGCGGCTGGTCGAGGTCGATCGCCTCCTCGCCGTTGGAGATCGTGCCCGGGGTGGCGGAAAGCAGGTGCATCAGGCGGCGCTCGCCGGGCTGACGGCAGTGCGAACCGCCCTGGATTGCTTCACCCGCTGCGCGGGTTCGCAATGACGGAGGAGGGGGGGAAGCCGCAGATCTTCGTTCAACGCCGGTTCGCCTCCCCACCGCTCGTCATTGCGAGCGCAGCGAAGCAATCCAGGGCGGTTTGCGCGGCTCTGGATTGCCGCGCTACGCTCGCAATGACGAAGGTTGGGGTACATGGTTGTGCTTACGCCGGGACCGAACCTAGCACACCCGCCAGCGCGGCTTCGATGGCCGCGCGGTCCAGCCCCTTCTGGCCGATAACCACCAGCTGCGTGCGGCGCGGTTCTTCGAGCTTCCACGCGCGGTCGAAGAAGTGCTGGATGCGCGGGCCGACGCCCTGCAGGACGAGGCGGCTGGGCTTGCCCGCCAGCGCCACCATGCCCTTCACGCGCAGCACGTCATGCGCGGCGATCTGCTCCCTGAGGCCCGCCAGCAGCGCGTCGAGGTCCGCGATTTCGCCGCCGTTCAGGATGAAGGTGTCGAAGTCGTCATGGTCGTGATCGTCGGCCAGGCCGTCGATGTGCGACTTGCGGCTGTCGAGGTCGTCCTCGGCCGCCGCGACGATGCCGAGCAGCGCGGCGATATCCACCGCGCCGTGGTCCGCGCGCACGATCTTGACGCCCGGGCGCGTCTCGGCGGCGACGGTCTTTTCCACTTCGGCCAGTACGTCCGCATCGACGAGGTCGGTCTTGTTGAGAACGACCATGTCGGCGCAGCCCAACTGTTCCTCGAACAGTTCCTCGAGCGGGCTGTCGTGGTCGAGGTTGGGATCGGCGGCGCGGGCGGCGGCGAGTGCCTCTTCATCGGTGGCGAAGCGACCGGCGGCGACGGCATCGGCGTCGATCAGGGCGATCACGCCGTCCACTGTCGCGCGGGTGCGGATGTCCGGCCACTGGAAGGCCTTGACCAGTGGCTTGGGCAGCGCGAGGCCCGACGTCTCGATGATGATGTGGTCGGGCGGCGTCTCGCGGTCGAGCAGCTTCTGCATCGTCGGCAGGAAGTCGTCGGCCACGGTGCAGCAGATGCAGCCGTTGGCGAGTTCGAGGATATCGTCCTCGGGGCAGGCCTCGTCGTTGCAGCCCTTGACCAGTTCGCTGTCGACGCCAACGTCGCCGAACTCGTTGATGACGAGGGCGAGGCGGCGGCCCTTCGCGTTCTGCAGCAGGTGGCGGATCAGCGTGGTCTTGCCGGCGCCGAGGAAGCCGGTGATGACGGTGGTGGGTACTTTGCTCAAGGCTCTCAACTCCCGCGCCGGCGACTTCTCGCGGCGGGGCGTACCGGCGCTTTCGCGCCGGCGCGGGGCAGGGGCGACGGACAGGCGCGAAGACGCCCGGCGACCTGCTCCGCCGCGGCCCCGGGCCGCATGCGTGTCGTCGCTCAGACGGTGAACCGTGCCGCGGCCATCCCCTGGACCAAGGCAAGAGCGACCAGACGCCGGCAGGTCTCCTGGCTCGCGGGTCACAGCTTGATGCACGGCCTTCCCGAAGCCTCGCATGTCGCAGCGTCCGGCCTCAGTGGCTGCCCGTCCCGCTGGGGACAGGCGATGTGCATCGCGCTCGCCGCTTACAGTTGCAGGGACAGCTGCGGATTCGAACGGCGAACCGTTCCCACCGCCTTCCCTTTTAAGCCCCTTGCGGGGCACCGGCGCGATCTTGTTCCCGGCGGATACCGGGAGGCAGGGGTGGGCGCAAGTGTTGGTTTCAGCGTGCCGGAAGGATGCGGGCGCGGCATTCTCCGAAACCGATGGAAACGAAGCCGTCAGCGGCGGCGGTGGCGGTGATGGAGATTTCGTCGCCGTCCTCCAGGAACGTGCGGGTCTCGCCACTGGCCAAGGTGAGGGGCGACTTGTCGCCCTGCGACAATTCCATGAGGCTGCCGAAACCCTCTCGCTCGGGAGCGGAAATCGTGCCGGTGCCGAGCAGGTCGCCGGGCGTCAGGTTGCAGCCGTTGGATGCATGGTGCGCGACCATCTGGTTCACCGTCCAGTACATGTTGGTCGCCGGGCCGTGGCTGAGGCGATGGGGCGGAAGCCCGGCCTTGCGCATGGCCTGCGTGGTCAGGTGGACCTGCAGCATGACGCCCAGCGCGCCGTGGGCCTGATCATCCGCGTCAGACAGATAGGGCAGGGGCTGCGGGTCGCCTTCCGGTCGGGGCGGCTGGGCCGCGCGGAAGGGCGCGAGGGCTTCGGGCGTGACGACCCATGGCGAAATCGTCGAGTGGAAGTTCTTCGACAGGAACGGGCCGAGCGGCTGGTATTCCCACCCCTGCACATCGCGCGCGGACCAGTCGTTGAGCAGGCAAAAACCGGCGATATGCTGCGCAGCATCGGTGATCGGAACAGGCTCGCCGAGGTCGTTGCCGCGGCCGATCCAGACGCCCATTTCCAGTTCGTAGTCGAGCCTTGCAGTCGGCGCGAAGATCGGCGCATCGGCCTCGGGCGGCTTGCGCTGGCCGGTGGGGCGCACGACCGGAACACCCGAGGGACGGATCGAGGACGCGCGGCCGTGGTAGCCGATCGGCACGTGCTTGTAGTTGGGCAGCAGCGGGTTGTCCGGGCGGAACTGGCGGCCGATGTTGTTGGCGTGATGAATGCCGACATAGAAGTCGGTGTAGTCGCCGATGCGCGTGGGCAGGTGAAGCATGCAGGCTTCGACCGGGTGCAGCAGGGGGTCGATTACCGGCCGCCTGGCTTCGTCGCAGAGCAGGTCGGAGAGGGCATGGCGCAGGGCGCGGCGGTCTTGCGCGGGAATGGCCAGCAGGCGGGCCATGCTGGCGTCGCTGCAGATTTCGGCGAGGTTCAGCGGGATGAGTCCTGCCGCCGCCAGCGCGCCGAGGTCGAGAATCCGGTCGCCGATTGCCACGCCGATCCGAGTTCCCGGCGTTTCAGCCATCGAGAACACACCGAAGGGCAGGTTCTGGACCGGGAAGTCGCGGTGGCCGTCGGCGCTTTCGACCCAGCTTTTGCGCGCAGGGTCATGGGTTTCGTCGATGGTCCACCAGTTCACAGGTCGCTCTCCATATTCTCTCGTCGTCCCGGATTTGATCCGGGACCGCTGGCCGTGAACAGCCCACCCTTCGATGAGTGCAGACCAGCAAGGTCGCATCTAAAGACCGCCAGCGGTCCCGGATCAAGTCCGGGACGACGATCTTCGTCAACCCATTGGCGGCTGGGGCACGTCCAGGCGCGCGATCAGGCCGCCTTCGGGCGCGGCGGCGAAGGAAAGCTGGCCGTCGAAGCGCGCCATCAGCCGGTGCGCGGTCGGGATGCCTAGGCCGAAGCCCTTGGTGTCCCGCGCCCGCGCCGCGTCGAGGCGGAAGAACGGGTCGAGGATCGCCTCGAAGTAGGCGGAAGGGATGCCCGGCCCGGAATCGGCGATTTCGATGCGCCAGTGTCCTTCGTGGCGGAGCACGGCGACCTGAGCCTCGCCGCCGAACTGGATGGCGTTCTCCACCAGCGCCGCCAGCGCCAGTTCCACCGGCTCGCGGAAGGTCCGGGCGAGGGTGGGGACGGAGGCGTCGAAGCGGGCGCGCGTCCCGTAAGGATGCAGCACGTGCGCAACCACTTCGGTGAGGTCCAGCGTCTCGGGCTCGGCGTCGAGATGCTGCGCGCGCAGGAAGCGCTGCAGCGAGGCGAGCAGGGCCTCCATCTCGTCCACGCTGGCAAGGATCACCCCGCCCAGTTCGGCATCGTCGATGAGTTCCGCCGCGACCTTCTGGCGCGAGAGCGGCGTGCGCAAGTCGTGGCTGATCGCCTCGAACGACCTGGCCTGATCCTGCAGCAGCCGCGCGATGCGCTCCTGCATGAGGTTCATGGAGTGCGCGAGCTGGCGCAAGTCCGGGGTGCCACCCTCGGCGATGACCACTTGCCGGCCCCGACCGATGGCGTCGGCGGCATCGCTCATGCGGCGCAGCGGGCGGGTCAGCACGTGCAGCGCGGCGAGGCCGATGGCGAGGAAGGCCACCGTCGTCGCAAGCGTCAGCACCGTCGCCCGCAGCGCCACCGGCCACATCGCGTTGATATCGCGCGAGCGGAAGTTGAGCCAGTGCCCGTCCGCCAGCCGGATCGCGCCGACGAGATCGCACTTGCCTCCCGGCGGCCCCTGCATGGCCAGCCGCAGCGAACGCCCGCCGAGCGAAGGCTCCCACTCGATGATGCGCCGCTCGATGCGGATGAGGGATTCGTCGGTCGTGGCGGTCGCCACGCTGGGCGCATTGCCGACGGCGGCGGCGAGGTGACGCGTGCTCATGGTCGGCGCGGTCAGGCGCGGATCGGCGGAGTGGATGCGGTCGCTGACGACGAGCAGTTCGCCGATGCGGCGCGCGTGGTCCTCGTTCAGCGTCTGCCGGTCGATCGACTGGTAGAACACGAGGCTGGCAGCCAGTTGCAGCACGCCGAGCAGCATGAACACCAGTGCGACATAGACCGCGAAACGCGGCGCGAAGGGACGGGCCACCTCTTGATCCTCTCCTGCAGCATACCGCCCGGCGGCACGGTGCCGATATGCCTCTGCGGATTTTGCACACACCCGCCCGGCTCCCGCGTCAACTGGAGGAGGAGGTGTAGCAATGATTTGATACGCAATCGGACGGATGCGCAACGGTTGCCCGGAGGTAAGGAGCGCTTTTTGGCACCTGTTTTATCTGACAGGCATGGCCTGAAACCCGCCGCGCTAGTCTCTCTCCCGCAGCGCCGAGTCCCCGCGAACCAATCGCGGCGCGGGCGCGATAGGGGAGAGACCGATGATCCGTCACGTCGTGATGCTCAAGTTTAAGAAGGATGCCGATCCGGCCAAGATCGACCTCTTCATCGAGGAGGTGAAGAAATTGTCGCATCTCAACCGCGAGGTGCGTGACTACAGCCATGGCAAAGTCGTCCACACGCGCTTCCACTCGGGCGATTTCGACTTCGCCAACTGCTGCGACATCGACACTTACGAGGCCATGGAGCGCTACATGTCGCACTGGTCGCACTTGCGGATGACGCCGTTCCTGCCGGACATCCTCGAGAACATGATCTCGTTCGACTGGGAGATCGACTACCACGGACCCGAATTCGACGAGACGCTGGCTGCCGAGGAAGCAGAACGCGAGAAGGCGCGCGTGCTCAAGGTGCACGAGGACCCGGCCAAGGCCTACGTCCCCGAAGTGCGCGGCCAGACGCGTGAGCGCGCGCGCGAGATGTGCGCGGCCGCCGGTGTCACGCTGTCGGAGGACGAGGAGGAGATCATCGGCTCGGTCTGGGCACCGAACCGGATCATGTTCGTCACTCCCGATGCCGGGACCGAAGTGCCGAAGGGCTCCGAAATCCGCATCGGCATCACCGGTGACTGGCTGACCGGCCCTGCCGTCCCCGGCGGCGATGCCCCCGCCTGGTAACGAGAGGAAGCCTCAAATGATCATTCTTGCCGGACACCTGAAGACCGCCCCCGATCTCGTCGAAGACCTTGCCGCGACCTTGCGCGGGCTGGTCGAGCCGACGCTGAAGGAGGACGGGTGCCTCAACTACCATTTCGCCATCGATGATCCGGCAGCCGGGACGGTGCTGGTCTTCGAACGCTGGCGTGACGAGGCTGCACTGGCCACGCACCTTGCGCAACCGGCGGTGACGGCCGTGCTCGGCGGCTGGGCCGAACGCATCGACGTTTCCGGTGTGCGCAAGTTCGACGCCTCGAACGAGCGGGGGTTTATGGACTGACGGGGCGTTCCCTCGCTTCGTCGGCGTCCCTTCGTTTCGTCATTGCGAGCGCAGCGAAGCAATCCAGTGTGGCTCGAGACTGCCCTGGATTGCTTCGCTGCGCTCGCAATGACGAGTGAGAAGACCTCAGCCCCGGCTGTCGCCCGGCCAGGTCTTCTGCGCGGCCCATTCCTCGACGCCGAGGCGGCCGAGTTGCTGTTCAACCGTGCGTGCCATCGCAGAGCCTTCCGGCGAACGGCAGCCCATGTTGTACGTGAGCGCGGTGCGGCGGCTGTCCGCGCCGATCCACTCGATGGTCACGCTCGACATGTCGGTGGCGGCCTCGGTACAGGCGTGGGCACGCTCCTCGCCGGTCTGCGCACGCATCGGCGCGAGGGCGCGGCGCACGTCCTCGTACGTCGCGCGGCCGACCGAATGGGCGCGCTGGCCCAGCACGGCGGTATGCCGCTCGCCGGTGAAGTCCACGCGTCCGGCGGGCGTCACGGCCACCTTGTACACCGGGCAGAACCCGAAGCACGGACCGCGCGATATGCGCAATTCCTCCCCCGCCGGAGCGGGGGAGGAGGCGGCGCCGGGCCGCACGCGGGGGGCGCAGCTTAACAGCAGCCCGGCGCCCAGTACGATGCCGCAGAGGAGTGGTCCACGCATCGTCCTGTCCTTACCAGCCAATGGTCACGGAGCCGCGCAGCGCGAGATCGACCCGGCCGTGGCGATCCTCGGCCGAGAGTTCGCCGCCCATCGTGAAGCCCGAGGAGCCGCCGATCGCACGCAGGCGCGCGAACCAGCCGCTCGTCGCGCCGTCGCCTTCCAGCGTGAAGTTGTCCCCGCCCTCGAAGTGCGCGGTGGTCGAGCCGATGCCGCCATTGACGATCTCGCGCCAGCCGCCCTCGGTTTCCATGCGGAACCAGTTCTCGTCCCGTGCCTTCATGCCGAGGAAGTCGATGCCCACGGTCATGCTCGGGTTCACCGCCAGTTCGTCGCTGGTGCGCGAGGCGACGGTGAGGTTCAGCTTCTCGCCGCCGGTCTCGGAGTAGCCGTCTTCCTTCAGGCGGACGTAGTCGACCGTCACGCCCGGACGGAAGAAGAAGAACTGCGAGCCGCCCTCGATCGCCGCGCCGCCCGCGAAAGTGACGAACTTGCCGTCCCACTTGGCGTCCATGGTGCGGCGCACGGTTTCCGAACCGATGGCGCCGTAGAAGTTGCGCTCGCCGTCGAACTTGGCCGTGCCGACCGAGCCGCGCGCAAAGGCGCTGACCGGGCCGAACTTGGCGCGCCAGTGCGCCGCCAGTTCGAATGCGTCCGAGTTCACGTCGGTCAGTGCGCCGTTCTTGTGGTTGTTGTTGAGGTACGCGACGGTGCCGCCGAACTTGCCGAGGCCGGTGCGGTACTCGGCGGTCGCCGACCATGCATAGCCATTCAGCTTGTAGGCGGCGGTGTTGCCGGCCTTCCGGTCGCTGCCCCAGATCGCCATGTTGAGCGTGGTGGAGAAGCGGCCGCTCGCGGTGATCGGTCCCTGCGGGTCCTGCATCTGGCGGGCGAGGGCGCGGGTGCCCAGGCTGATGCCCTCGAAACCGCCGCCCGCGTGGTCGGGCAGCATCTGGCCCACGGCCGAGCGGAAGGCATCGCCGTTGGTCAGGCCGAGGAAGACCTGCTCGATCTTGTCGTCCTTGGCCAGCTGCTTGAACACCGCGTCATAAGCGGCCGCGCCCGAGCGGTTGAGGCCCAGTTCGCTGACCGTGCGGCGCGAGACGTCGACGACGATGGTGTTGGCCGCCGCGTCCTTGTCCAGTTCCGCCTTGAACATGAAGGGAACGAGGTCGGTGTTGGTGGCCAGCTTGTCGCGGCCGGTCAGGCTGCCTGCGGTCAGGACCTGGTAGGAGCCCTCGGCGGTCGAGACGTCGGCCAGGCGGATCGCCAGCTTGGAGCCTTCCGCGAAGGTGGCGTTGCCCGAAACGGTGTAGGACGAACCGGCACCCGCCGTCTTGTCGAGCGTGACGAGGACCATGCCGGTGCTGCCTACGTCGAGCGAGGCCATCGAGGCGGGCTTCCTGACGTCGAGCAGACCGCCCGACACCTTGACCGCCAGCTGCGAGGAATTGGTAAAGGAGCCGGAGAAGTACGCCGTGCCCGAGATGTTCAGCACGTCCGCGCCGCCGCCGAAGTCCATCGCGCCTTTGAAACCGCTGGTGCCCGCCAGCGAGACGGTGTCGGTGCCCGCGCCGAAGGTCACGTTGCCAGTCTGCACCGCGTCGCCCGAGAGGTTCAGCGTATTGTTGCCGGCACCGAAGGCGACGTTGCCGGTGAGAGTGCCGTCGGCAAGGTCGAGCGTGTCGTTGCCGCCCGCGAACCACACGTCGCCGACGATGGCGGGCGCGGTCACGCCCGAGGCCACCTGTGTCTGCCTGACGGTGAGGTTGCCGGTCGCGGCGCGCAGGTCGATGGCGATGTTGCGCGCGCCGTCCTTGGCGCCGGTGGCCGAGATGGTGCCTGCGTTCTCGATCAGGTTCAGGGTGCCGCTGGCGTCGACGATGGCCGTGGCCGAGCCCTTTTCGCCCGCGACCGCCTTGATCGTGCCGCTGTTGCGGATGGTCGGCAGGTTGCCGCCCGCGTCGACGCGCACGGCAGTCGCCAGCGCATTGTCGGCATTGCCCGATGCTGCGGCGATGTTGCCGGTGTTCTGCAGCAGCGGCGTCGTCGCGCCGGCGCCGATGCGAAGGGCCGTGGCGCTGGCACCGTTGGCATTGGCGACGACCGAGCCGGAGACGCCGATGCCGTTGGCAATCGTCACCGCGCCGCCGCGTCCGCCGATGACGAGGCCGTTGGCGGCCACGCCGGAGTAGAGGCCCTGGCCCTCGACCGACCCTTCGATGATCAGCCCGAATTTGCTGCCGGTATTGGCGACAGGGCCGATGGTGACGGCGTGATCGGTCGCGCCCACCTGCATGGCGGCGGCGCTGCCGTAGGAGACGACCTTGGCGGTGCCTTCCTTGCTGTCGTCGATGCCGTCGCCATCGGAGTCCGGCTTCGCGGGGTCGGCCTTAGGCGCGGCGGCGAGGATGATCCCGCCGGTCACGTTGCCCTCGACGATCAGCGCCGAGCCGCCCTGCAGCAGGTCGTCGGCATCGAGCTTCGACGGATCTGCGGGCGGGGTGGTGTAGCGATAGCCGGTGGCGGCGACCGTGCCCTGCACGACCATCGCGCCGTTGACGTCGCCTGCGAAGCGCGCGCCGATCGCGTCCTTGCCCTGCGCCGAGACGGTACCGGCAAGGCGCACGTTGCCGTCGATACCCTGCGCCGAAACGCCGATGGTGCGGTCGCCGACGACGGTGGTGGAGCCATCATGTGTGAAGGCGCCGGTCAGCTTGCCGCCAAGCTGGATACCCGCCGAATCGTTGCCCTCGACCACGATCTTGCCGTTCTGGGTGAGCTTGCCGGTGTGGTCGCCCTGGGTGCGGATGCCGACGCGGTTCGATCCCAGCGCGAAGGGACCGTCGAGGTCGCCGTCCTTGTCGGTGTCGGTCGGCGTGTAGGTTTCATCGACGGTGATCGTGCCGGTGTTGGTGATGTCACCGCTGGCGCCTGCGACCGAATTGATGCCGACTGCGCCGTCGGCATTGGTGATGGTGATGTTGCCCGCGTTGGTGACCGCGTGGTTGCTGTCCTGCGTGACTGCGGTGCCAGAGGTCAGGACGACCGAGCCTTCGGCGGTGATGTTGATGGCATCCGCCGCGCCGCTCTTGATGGTCGAAGTGCGGATGGGGGCGGTGAGCTTGGTCTTGACGTCTTCGGCATGCGCGGCGGTCGCGAAGGCGAGCACGGCGGTGGTGGCAAGCAGGGTCCTGGCGGTAAGCTGGGAAGGCATCTTCGTCCCTTTAAGGTCTGTAGTCTGACCCTTGAGACGGAGGCGCCGGGAGGCAGCCTTGGAAAAAAGTTCCGGCTTGCCGACATTTCATTTCGTGCCGTTGGGTTTCGGCGCGAAATTCGGCGGATGGCGGGGGTTGGACTTCGGGATACGGGCAGGGCGCGTTTGCTACGCGGACAGGCTACCGCAGCAGAGTGGCGGTTGTGGCGATATATTTCCCGCTCGGCGCTGGGGGCAAAATTCAGCAGGCAGATGCCGGTGGGGCCATACTTCGCCGACTTTCTGTGTCGTGAGTTATCGCTTGTTGTGGAGCTTGATGCGTACTCTCACGGGCTTCGCTTGGACTACGATGCTGCGCGGGATCGGTGGATGGCGGAGCAGGGCTATCGGGTGCTGCGCTTTTCCAACGAAGCGGTGTTCTGTCAGCTTGACGGGGTGCTTACCGTGATCCGCATGGAGATCGA